>CAYUOI010000036.1:0-5858 GCA_964446365.1 uncultured Candidatus Saccharibacteria bacterium
CTTTAACCAGTTTCAGATACGCCTGCTGTTCGGCTATATCATTACCTGTTAGAGGTCTTTTTAGCAGCAATTTACGCGTAAGGCCCAAAACTCGTTTATATGGATCGTGGGCTGGCAGATCGGCTACCGCTTTAAGGAGCTGTTCCTGGTTTTGCGCGCCAAACACTACCGACATACTAGCGTCGAACTTTGCCACTATCTCTTTAAGACCTTTTTCTTTAAAATGCCTATCTAATTGAGCGACCGGCAGCGGTGTTATTTCCGGTAATTTATTGCTTTCGGGCTGGCTGTTAGTTTGGCTGTGGGGCTGGTAAGCTGCCGACTGTGGAGCTGGCCAGCTTCTGTTGCGATAATTCCATGTATCATTCCCAGATGGTCTCCATGTAGCATTACCACCGCTATCTACTGGTGTGGCATCAAGTATATAAGGTTTGCCTTCGTAAGAAAAAACGGTTTGGGCATGGTGGACGCCACTAATTCTATTTTCGCTTGGGTCAAGAACCAGGCCGGCAGTTAAGCTGCTGCAGCCTTTTCCAAAGGCTATTTGTAAGGAGTGCATTAAAAATGAGTTGGCGCCGTCACACTGGATATGCAGCTTACAGTCTTTTGTCATGCCGCGAAAATTACTTATAGATTCTATGCTTAGACGATGGTGTAGACCGTCATCTGCTTGCGGGTAGTGATAAACGGAAGTTTGGCTTATAAATCTAGCCAGATCCGTAATAGTGACTTTGTCTTGTCCTTCTAGCATGGCAGCCAAAGATTCCAGACCGAGATCTTTATATATTTGTTTTAAGCTTGATTTGGCATCGCTTGGTATTTCGACATCTGGTACGCTGTAAGGGTCTTGCTCTGATTTTTTGTAGGCCGCAACCGATCTTTCGGGGCGAGTACCGCTATTGTAGCCGCAAAGATCGTAGCCATAAATTTCAGGAACAAATCCATTACCTCTAAAGAATTCATGAGATAGAATAAGCAGATCGGGGTCTGACCAGTTTACGGTCGGCATATTTTCTAAGTTCGATTCGCGCACACTAATCAGTCGAATGCGTCCGTCAAACCGTTGGGGGCGCTTTTCAATTTGGGCTACGGTTGTGCGTTGTTCTTGCTTAATGCTCTCGTATGAATTTAGGCTTATGTCTTTATCGTATTTATTAAGACTAATTATGAACCTTGGATTTTGTCTTACCTCAGCCCACCTATCCATTACTTCTCCGTAGTCATATACGGGGCCGCCGGGCAGTTTATCGATTGCGAAAACATCGGCGCCCCATGCCCTGAAGAATATACTCCTTAGCTTATCGTGAGCTCGGTCATACAAAAAACTGGCATAACTTTCAGCTAAGGCGTCTAAAAACTGATCGAAAGTGGAGAATTTGTCAGCTTCTAAAAAGGTAAGTTCAAAAGCGGCGTCCAGCAAACCAGCGTGACTAACGCCTATACCGCGGCTGGTCCTTTTTGTCTGGGCGACCTCGCTGAAGTCGAACATTTCGTCGGGATAATGGGTTTCCTGGCCGTTTAATATAATATCTACCTCTCCGTCAGAGTTATATGCAAGTTCCCAAGGTCCTCTTGGGTAAAATGATTCAGACTCGTCGGTGCCGGCTGCCGACTCGTACTGCCGGGCTCTTTCAAGAGTTCGTTCTACTTCTTCCTCAAAAAAACGACGCAGCTTTATCAACGGTTCCTCTTCTTTAGGGCTGGGTTCGGGACGTGTTTCGTCGTCTAGATGATTCAGTGCACGTCTTAGAGAGCTCAAGGCGGCGGGCTCACTAACTATGGTGCGGACATCTTCACCAACTATGCCGCGGGCATCTTCTAGGGCAAATGTGGTAGTGATTTTTTCTGCAATTTGGCTTTCGCGGACGCCGCGCCAATAGTAATTTAAGGGTTGAAAATCTGGCTGTCTGGGTTGAGCCGCTTTAAAACTGGCAAGAAATTCATATTCCGGAAGTCTAGTAATGTATTGTTTTAAATCACTTAAAATATCTATTTTACGATCGGCCAAGCCGGCTTTTACGTCGGCGGCAACTTTATCTAAGCCGGCCGGCATCAGCTGGTCGTGATAAAAATCATTTTTCCAGAAATAGTTATCATGAAATCTGCTAAAATTTGGATTTTTATTTATAGCTATTTTCGATCTTGATTCATTAGTGTGGTCCTTTAGCCAACCTTTAGGCAGTTCACTGCCGGGCGGTGCAAACAAGGTAAACTCAAAATCATCCCAGTAAAACTCAACAGCTTCGTGTTGGTCCGGCTCTAAGTAGGTGCCCTTTAATTTATCAAATACAGCCCGAGCATCAACACGCGCCTGTTCCATAACCTGGTCCATGCCATTGTGCATCCACAAGATATCGTGCAAATCCCTAACTTCATTAAAAGTCTTAGACTCGGATGTCTCTGGCTCAGAGATTGTCTCCATAGACATATAATAACATCAAAACAAGAATAAAGCAATTACTTCTTGCGACGGCGGAAGCGTGATTTTTTATCGGGTGCGGCAGCCAAAAGTTCTTTGGCCTGTTTCTCAGTTATTTTCTTGGGGTCTAAATCATCAGTTATCTTGGCATTCTTTTTTCCGTTGGTTATATATGGTCCGTAAGGACCGTTGACGATTTTGACGCCGCTCTTGAATTCGGCGATATACTTATCGGCATTCTGCTGCAGCTTTTCTTTATATAGTTCTCGTGCTTTGGTTTCGGTTATAGTCGACGGATCATCTTCTTTTAGGGACACAAACAGCTTATCTACCTGAATATAGGGGCCAAATCGGCCTATGTTGGCTTTAATTTCTTTACCGTCTTCAGTTGTACCCACAGTTCTGGGAAGTTTAAACATTTCAAGGGCTTGTTCTAGCGTGACGTCTTCCAGGGTGGCCTCTTTGGGTAGCGGCGCGAAATCGGGCTTTTCTTCGTCTTCAGTGGCACCACGCTGCAGCATTGGGCCATAGCGGCCAAAACGTGCAATAATCGGCTTGCCGCTCTTAGGGTCTTTGCCTAGTTCGCGGGCCTGGCTGGTTTCTTCGCGGCTGACGTTCTCGGCCTTGCCGATAAGCGGATGGAAACCTTTATAAAAATCGGCCAGCATCTTCTGCCACTGCTGTTTGCCCTCGGCAATGTGGTCAAAGTCGCCCTCTACGGTGGCTGTAAAGTCATAATCCAGGATGTCGGCGAAGTGCTTAGTCAAAAAGTCGGTGGTTATCTCTGCTACCGGTGTTGGTACCAGTTTGGATCTGTCGGCGCCGTACGCTACCTTTGAGCTTTGGGTCGATATGGCGTTATCTTTTAACTCAATCACCTTGATATCCCGCTCCTGGCCGTCTATATCAGTTTTCTCGACGTAACCGCGGGTTTGTATGGTGCTGATAGTCGGCGCGTAGGTGCTGGGGCGGCCGATGCCTAATTCTTCGAGCTTGCGCACCAGGCTGGCTTCGGAATAACGGCCCGGCGGCTTAGAGAATGTCTCGGTGGCTGTCATTTGCTTTAGTTTAAGTTCCTGGCCCTGATTAAGCTCTGGCAAAATGACATCATCTTTGCCGCCGCCATAAACTTTATAAAAACCGTCAAAAGTCAGTATTTCACCCTTGGCTAAAAGCGTTTCCGGGCGGCTGCTGATGCTGATTTGAATTTCCGTACGGTCAATCGCTGCCGCTGCCATCTGGCTGGCAACAGCCCGCTTCCAGATAAGTTCATAGAGTTTTTGCTGAGCGCTATCAGCGCCAGCCGTAAGTGTGCCTACATTGGTTGGACGGATGGCTTCATGGGCCTCCTGTGCGCCCTGGCTCTTAGTCTGGTATTGGCGTTGGTTATGATACTTATCGCCGAACTGCTTCTTTATATAATCTTCCGTCGCCTTGAGGGCTAGGCTGGATAATGTAGTGCTATCGGTACGCATATAGGTTATATGGCCTTCTTCGTACAGGCGTTGGGCCAGAGTCATGGTCTGGCGGACGCCGTAGCCCAGACGCCGGGCGGCCTCTTGTTGCAAGGTGCTGGTAGTAAACGGGGCGCTGGGGCTGCGCGTGCCCGGCTTTTTATCAATGGCTAAGACTTTAAAAACGGCTTTGGCGCAGTCTTCCAGGAACTTCAGGGCGGCCTTGTCGTCGGCTAGTTTTGCCGGCAGTTCAGCCGGAATAGTATCTTGGCCAGCCCCGAATTCAGCTGTGATTTTATAACTGCCAGCTGGTTCAAAGCTGCGGATTTCGCGTTCGCGCTCTACGATTAATCTAACCGCAACCGACTGTACGCGGCCGGCGCTCAGTCCAGTACGGACCTTTTTCCAGAGAATCGGCGATAGTTCATAGCCGACCAGGCGGTCTAATAAGCGGCGGGCCTGCTGAGCATCCACCAAACCCATATCAACTGTGCGCGGATTCTTGATAGCGTTTTCAATCGCCGTCTTAGTAATTTCATGAAATACGATTCTCTTAGTTCTGTCAGCTGGCAGATTTAGAGCCTCGGCTAAATGCCAGGCAATCGCCTCGCCTTCGCGGTCTTCATCGCTGGCCAGCCAGACTTGTTCGGCTGCTTTAGCGGCCTTTTTTAGCTCATTGACCACTTTTTTCTTATCCGGACTGACTTCATAAGTCGGCTCAAAGTTGTGCTCGACATCAATATTAAGGCCTTTTTTAGGAAGGTCCCGGATATGTCCAAAGCTGCTTTTAACCGTGTAGTCTTTGCCCAGGTAGCGCTCGATGGTGCGCGCCTTGGCCGGACTCTCCACAATAACAAGATTCTTAGTCATGTGGTCTCAAGTATAGCGTATCAGTCAAACTTAAGCGTTTCCCATCTTATAGCCGGCCCATATACCGACAAACGAACCGATTGTGCCCAGTGCTAGCGTCCAGAAGCCTAAACCATTGCCGTGGTCAAAAACAGTTCCTATCAAGCCGCCAATGGTTGAACCGACAAAGATACCGATCCAAATCAAGTGTTTTGTTTCCATCAAGAACAGTTTAACACTAACGGATTGCCCAGTGATTGGCTCCTAGCGGTTTGACGCGGCCGGTGATCTCGAGCATGGTTAAGGTTTGATTGAAAACCGCTGGTTCTAGCTGGCTTTGGCGCTGCAATTCGGCGCCCTCGGTCAAGCCGTTCTGCAATAAGTCAATTATGGCTTGTTCGGCCATGTTCTGGGCCATTACTTCTTTAACGGTATCATTAGCTTCAAGATTCAGGGCTGCATATACATCTTCACTACTAGTAACGGCAATGGCGCCGCTTTTAATCAGATTATTAGTGCCAACCGAAAGCGGGCTGTTTATATTACCTGGTACTGCCATGACTGGTCTGCCCTGCTCCAACCCAAAGTTGGCCGTGGCCAGGGTGCCGCTGCGTTCGGCTGCTTCTGTTATCAGTATGCCGTCGCTAAGACCGGAGACAATCCGGTTGCGGGCAAGAAAATTTGACGGGTATGGTTCGCTGCCCTCCGGATATTCAGTTACCAATGCCCCGCCCCGCTTAAGTATTTCCATAGCCAGCTGGTAGTGGCTACGAGGATAAATTTGGTCCAGTCCGGCTGGCAGTACGGCAATGGTATGGCCGCCGGCGTCTAGGGCGGCTTGATGGGCAACCGCATCAGCGCCGACAGCCAGGCCGCTGACAATAACTATTCCCTGCCCGGCTGCCGCACCGGTTAACTGAGCTGTTACTGCTCTGCCGTAAGCGCTAATTTTGCGGCTGCCAACAGTGGCTAAACAAGGTCGCTTTATTAATGCAGTTAGATCACCGGCCACAAACAGTTGTTGTGGCGGATTTGGAATTTGCCGCAACCTTTCCGGGTAACCCTCACTGGTAAGCGTAAGCTTCTTGACAATCATAGCAAAAAGTATCTTGGTATTGACATAATAAAACATATTT
>CAYUOI010000037.1:0-5667 GCA_964446365.1 uncultured Candidatus Saccharibacteria bacterium
GTCCAGCACTAAACCGTTACAATAGGGTTATGATAAAGGCGATAATTTTTGATTGTTTCGGAGTGCTAGCGGGCAGTAGCTATAAACGTATTTATCAAAGTGCCGGCGGTGATCTTAGTAAGGATTCTAAATATGTTGAAACCCAACTTCATGCCGCGAACACCGGCCAGATTTCTAATGTTGAACTGAACAAGCGGGTGGCGGAGCGGTTAGGCAAAACGCCCCAGGAGTGGCATCAGATAGTTGTCGCTGAAGAGCAGCCGAACGAGGAGCTGCTGAATTACATTAAACAGACGCTGAAGCCAAAGTACAAAGTTGCAGTTCTGAGCAATGCTTATAAAGGCACGTTGGAACGGAAATTCACTCAGCAACAGTTAGATATTTTTGATGCCAAGATCGTCTCTGCTGAAGTTGGAATGATTAAACCGCAGCCAGAGATTTACCAGTATGCCGCTAAGCAGCTAGGGGCAACTGTAGAAGAGTGCGTTTTTATTGATGATCTTATGCCTTACGTTGAGGCCGCCAAACAAGTTGGTATGCAAGCTATGCAATACAAAGATTTTAACCAGTTTAAACGCGATCTAGCGGAAATTTTGGACAAATAATACTCTGGATGATATACGCGAACCGCTAATGGCTTGTGACATTTATCATTATTGACCTCCACGAACCATAAGCGTATACCTGAAGTATCCTTAAAAAATAAAAAAGGAACCTCACGATGACTATGACTATCATGGATGCGCCGCTGTACGAGCTGAGCCGAGATGGTGATCAAGCCGACCCGCTACTGTTCCCAATGCTGGTAGGTGGAGAAGGTCTTGACCCGGCCATTCTGGAAGCGTCAATTGATGCAAATGAGCATCTCAAACGCTTTGGAAGACCCGCCGTTGACGAACTTCTAGCTAGTTGATACGAATCACCAGACGTTTATCGGTTTCGCACAGCCGTTGTAGCTGATGCAAATGCATGCGCAGTGCGCCCGCTAGGGCAGAACTGGCCACCATTATTACTATTTGTTTAGGGCCGACCGCAACGCTAACCTCAGATTTAAACTGATCCTGTACGTAATCTTTTATAACTTTAATCTCCGGCGGTTCAGCAAATTTAGAACTGTCCAGTAAATCTCCAATTCGGGCCATAGACCTATTGTATCAAGCCTATCTATCTCACAAGTGATGTTATATAAGGCAAAGAACCATAACTTTTATAGTTGACTTGCCTTGAAGCGTATACTTTAACCATAAGAAATTAAAACAGATATGATTCGTAACCACTTCTCCGGTCCAACTCTTATTCTACGGGATAGCCCGGAACTATTTGTAACCATGGAAGCTGTGCAGAGCGCCTATCCGGATAAGCGCGCCCTGATCGAAGAGCTTGAAGACTTGGCCGTAGCAACGTTATGGAGTAGCCCAGACGAGAGGGCGCGAATCGCTAAAGTTATTCGCGGCGGCGAAGCGGTAACCGCCAGGCGAGCCTTAGGAGCCTGCCTCTCAATCGAACCAATCAATCCAGCCGAAGAATATCGCAAAGCAATGGCGGCCCGACTTTTGGGAGAATCTGCTGCGGGCGCCAGCTTGGAAACGAAACCCGTATACACGCCTGTCGATAGGGCAGTTATAACACTTCATACTACCAATAATCAGGTACCTCCGCCGGTTGACAGTACGGCGGAGCTGGTTTACATCTTTGCTGCCCGATAAATTCAGCTTGCTACAATAAATAGATGCCAGAACTTCCAGAGGTTGAGACCGTAAGAGCCGGGTTGCGTAGATTGCTGCCAGGCAAAACCATTAAAGGCGTCACTCATAACTGGGCCAAGTCTTTTCCCAATTCTGACGAAGATGTTAAGCAGTTTCTAATTGGTGCAAAGGTGGTTGAAGTAAAACGCCGCGCCAAAGTGTTATTAATTGAGCTTTCCAGTAAATACAGCCTGGTTATTCATCTAAAAATGACCGGACAAATGGTACTCCGAAGCAATGACGACCATGTCAGGTTCGGCGCAGGCCATCCCGGCGGTTCGCTGGTGGGAAATCTACCCGATAAAAGCACCCGGGTGGTGTTTGATCTGGGCGACAGCAAACTTTTCTTTAATGATCAGCGCAAGTTTGGCTGGGTCAGGTTAATCCCAACCGCTGAAGTACCACAAATAGATTTTATGAAGCGGCTAGGACCCGAACCATTGAACGAAGATTTTACTCAAAAGGATTTCCGCGGCCGATTGGCCAGGCGGCCGAACACAAATATTAAGGCCGCAATACTGGATCAAAGCGTCATTGCCGGCATCGGCAACATTTATGCCGACGAGTCGCTATGGGCGGCTAAAATCCATCCCTCAACGCTAGTCAAAAACCTATCGGTTAAGAAGTTAAACGAGCTTTATGACGGTATGCGCACTGTACTGGAACTGAGCATAGCAAAGGGCGGTTCCACCGACAGAAACTATGTTGACGCCGAGGGCCGCAAGGGCAGCTATCTGAGTTTTGCCAAGGTCTTTCGCCGCAACGGCCAGCCATGTCCGCGCTGCGGCACTATAATAGAAAAGACTAGGGTGGCCGGGCGGGGAACACACTACTGCCCGAAGTGCCAGAGGGTGTAATATTAAAACATGTCTAAGAAAACTAAAACGGCCTCTATTATAGCCGTTATTATTCTGTTGGTTGTTGGGGCTGGCTTCTTTGTGGGTCGGGGGCGCTACTTTAATATCGGCGAAAAGCCAATAGAAACCTATATTGGCGGGGCGTGTACCTGTCCCGATAAGCCCGGCAGAATCGTAAATCTCTACAAGCATAATGGTGACAGTATCGAAAATATCAAGCGAGATGATGCTAATACAGCTTGCTCACCACTAGAGGGCTGCTCCTTGCCAACGGAATACCGACTGTACCCCTAAACTATATGTCTGCCGTATAATCACATTACTGTGATAACAACTTTGACGGGGAGCAATAGTTTCGCATTGAAGCAGACGCTGGATAAGCGTGTGGCTGAGTTTGTTGAAAAGCACGGTGACATGGCGCTGGAACGAGTCGATGGCGAAGAAGCTGAGATTAACAGATTAACTGAGGCAATACAAAGCCTGCCATTCTTGGCAAGTAATAAGCTGGTGGTGCTGCGCGCCCCCGGCTCTAACAAGCAGTTTGCCGAAAAATTTGAAAGCTTGCTGCCCAGCATCCCAGAAACCAATAACATTATTATTGTTGAACCCAAGCTGGATAAACGCACCCAATATTACAAAACGTTAAAGAAAGAAACTGAGCTTAAGGAATTTAACGAACTGGACGCACCACAGCTGGCAAGCTGGCTAGTGGACGAAGCCAAGCAGCGCCAGGGAACTTTGAGCTTTGGTGACGCCAATTATCTGGTAGAGCGCGTCGGCAGCAACCAGTACATGTTGCATAACGAAATCACTAAACTGTTGGATTACGATCTTAAGATTAGCCGCGAAACTATAAACTTGCTGACCGAACCGTCGCCTCAAAGCACCATTTTTGATCTCATTGACGCCGCCTTTAGCGGACGCACTAAGCGGGCGATTGAGCTATATAAAGAACAACGCCAGCTCAAGGTTGAACCGCAGCAAATTATAGCCATGATGGCCTGGCAGCTGCACACTATGGCACTCATCAAGGCAGCAGGGAATAGCCCGCCGGATCAGATTGCCCGCGACACTAGACTGAACCCTTTTGTGGTTCGCAAAAACTTGCCACTAGTTAAGAAGCTGACGATGACTGATTTAAAAGATCTGGTCAAACGGGTACTTGAGTTGGATATCAAGCTCAAAAGCCAATCTATTGACGCTGACAACGCGCTACAGCACTTGTTGCTGACCATTGCTCAGTAATCCGCTGGTGCTTGTGCCACGATAACTAACACGTAAAATTAGCGTATGACTATGATTGATGCTTGGCCCCAGCGCAGAGAGGGCTACGATGTGGCATTTTATAGAAATAGAAACCATATGGTCGTGGACTGCTCCCTTAGCTTTCAGCCTGAACTGCCCGCAGCAGAAGAATGGTGGGAGCCAGAAGCTGTAATAAGCGAAGAAACCAGGGGAACGTACGAAGACCTATGTAGATTGGCTACTGGAACAATGACCCGAATAATTTATTTACCGCCAGAAAGTAACTTTAGCCGTGCGCTTATTCAGCCTACTAACGAAGGAAACGTCTACCGACCTACAGGTAGTTCAATGCGAGTAGTAGGCGATAACTTCAATTTATTTCTAATAATGGATGCTCAAGATTTTGCACCTGAAGGCTTAGGTTGCCACGGAGACGGGCAGGAATATTTTAATGTGGGCAATCACACTTCCGGGGCCATTTTTGTGACTATGCAGCCGGGTGAATACTACAGTTTTAGAATAGGGCCTAAAGTTTGTCTGGTAGATAGAGGAGGCGATTATCCAACCCGTATCGCTCCGATAAACGTGGTAGAAGATTTAGTACGGGATGTTATGCGCCCTATTGAAGACGATATTAAAGCGCGCGTATATGAGTGGACTGGAGATTCAAAAACAGTCGCTCAGTTGCCCGACAGAGTTGTATAGAGCCTATCTCTTAAAAACTGCCGGGACTTATGGTTGTAAAATAAGCAAATATGTGCTATTCTAAATACAGTTAACCACAATAAAAAATGAGCGAACAATTAAATCTTGCTACAACTATGCACACAGAAGGATTACCATCTGTTCGCGAACGCATTGCAGGATTGGCTGAAGGTTATAGTCAGTGGGCGGAACAATACCCATTTGCTGCGACTACCATTGAAACAGTTGTAGCATTTGCGGCAAAGCGGGCAGTTATCTGGGCAGGCGATAAAACAGGAATTAATTTCGGTAATGCGCATGCCCACCATTTTGTTGATCGTGGCGTTGATCATCCTCTTGCGGCCGCCGCAGCGCTGACAGTAGCTGCTCCTGTAAAAGAAGAGGTTTTTTATCGATATTTACTTACCGATAAATTGCCCAACAGTTCCGTAATGCAGGACAAATTTGGCGATAAGGCTCAACGAATTTGCGATATTGTTTCTTCTGCAGGCTTTGCTGCTCTGGGGCATGGCTTTGACCCTATTAAACCCCGGGCTGAATGGAACAATCCGGACGGTGGGCTGACATCAAAAGGCAATCGACAACGCACAATTTCGCCGTTAAATCGCTGGCAGTGGGCTTTGCCTCTTGGCTCAGCAGTAGGCGGCGAACAATACCGGCGTATTTATCAAAAGAGAGGGCTGGGACACTCAATTGGCTCGCACGCCCTAAATAACGCTTTGACAGTTCTTTGGGAGGGCGGAATGGCTGCACGTGACCTGAAAAGGGAAAATCCACGTGCAAAATTGAGCGTAAAATCAATCCTCAAACACGCTCAAAAACGTAAGGCCTCTTAAACTATTTCTTTTTAGGAGCGGTCTTTTTAAGAGCAGTTTTGGCGGTGGTTTTCTTAGGCGCGACTTTTGGAGCAGCCTTTTTGGCTGTCTT
Source organism: uncultured Candidatus Saccharibacteria bacterium (assembly GCA_964446365.1). GTDB lineage: Bacteria > Patescibacteriota > Saccharimonadia > Saccharimonadales > CAYVSP01 > CAZSHK01. The sequence goes on from CAYUOI010000037.1 coordinate 5,480, forward strand.
TTGAACTTTGGCACCGGCGGCCTTAGCGGCGGCAGCTAGTTGGCGCTGCTTGCGGGCAACCTTGTTCTTATGCATAACGCCTTTTTTACCGGCGGCAGCCAGCGCGCTCTGTGCTTTTGAATGAGCTTCATTAACCTTAGAGCCGCCAGCGGCGGTTACGGTCTGGAAAGTCTTTAAAGCGGTCTTAA
>CAYUOI010000038.1:0-5632 GCA_964446365.1 uncultured Candidatus Saccharibacteria bacterium
CATTACGGCCCTTCGGACCCATGGTGGTTTTGACGGCATCGTATAAAAGCTTGGCGCCGCCTAAGACCCGGCGGCGGGCATCGTCATCATAAAATACTTTCTTAGCCATAAATTACTCCTTATCAGCTTTCTTAAACATGTAGTAAACCGCTACGACAATTATTACGATAGGTAAAATAGTAACTATCAGATTCATTGCTAATTAACCGTTGCTAAAATGTCTTCTTCTTTAATTAACAAGTACTCGTCGCTGCCCATTTTGACTTCGGTGGTTGAGTAACTTTTATAAATTATCCGGTCGCCCACTTTTATCTGCTTGGCGTCTTTGCCGGCAGCCACTACTTTGGCTACCTTTGGTTTTTCCTGAGCGTTGTCCGGCAGGTACAATCCGCTAGCCGTTTTGGCAGCTGCCTCTTCGCTGACGGCGACCACAAAATCTGCCAGGGGTTGAATATTCACAGCCATCTTTTCCTCCTATTTGAATCAAATATTAGCACTTTAAGTGTGAGAGTGCTAATTGTCAGATAAATATAGCCGAAATTCGGATGCACTGTCAAGCCGCGTCGTAGTCGCGTATACCCAGGTCGGCCAATCTTTGAAGTAACGCTTCAAAATCTAAGGCTGGCCGATCTATCTTGGACAAATATTTTTGGCCTTCTTCTTTCCAGTTGCCCGCGGTCATGCCTTCTGCGCGAGCTAAATCTGTTGGTGCTATTTCGCCGGATGGATCAACGGTTAAATAATCACCTGTGTCCCGGTTATAGTCATCAATAATTTTTATCTCATCTTCTTTAGAAAATTTTTCACCCTGAAAAACCCGAGTACCAAAATGTATGCCCGTTACACTGTCTATTTCACCGGTTCCTGTGAAACCTGGTGCCACCATAGCAATATGAGCCATCATCTTTTTGGATCGTGGATCGCGCGGTTTACGCCGGTTTATTGGACGCTCAATCATCGACGCCCTACCATCAAGCAGTGTACCGTGAATACGTTCGCTGTATGCTACTGATGGAACAATGTTGTGGCGCAAAACAACGATACCGCTGGCAATCATGGCTTTAGCAAAACAGTTACCGACTTCGGTCTCGAGTGCTTCAAAAACATCAGTCTGCGGTAAATAGTAACCAGGCACCATTCTTTTGAGGTCGCCTTTTATGCGCTGCATATCTCCCGGGGTCAGTCTGTTCATATATTGTATTTATAACATCACCGACGAAATTAATCAATGTCTATACAACTTTCGAATTTGCTATGCTTGAAGACATGTCCAAGACCATTCTGATGTGCGCGCCGACTTACTTTGACATCGAATACGAAATTAATCCGTGGATGGATACTCAAAACCGGGTAGATACCAAACTGGCTGGCCGGCAGTGGCAAAAATTGCATCATACTTATACTGAAACCCTTGGTTGGGATGTCCAGCTAATTGATCCGGTTAAAAAGCTGCCTGATATGGTCTTTACGGCAAACGGCGCGCTGGTAATTGACGGCAAAGTAGCCCTGCCCCGCTTTCGCTATCCCGAACGCCAGCCAGAAACGGAAGTATTTAAAAAATGGTTCGAAGAAGCCGGCTATAAAGATATTTTCTTACCGGTTAACGATTTTGAGGGCGAAGGCGACGCCCTGGTCTGGAACGATATAGTATTTGCCGGCTACGGCTTTAGAAGCGACAAAGCTAGCCACGCCGAGCTTGCCGATTTCTTCGGCAAGGGCATTATAGACATCCAGCTAGTAGATGAGCGTTTTTATCACCTGGATACCTGCTTGACCATTGTCAGCCAGGACACTGTGGCGCTATGGCCTAAAGCTTTCAGCGAAGAGTCGCTTAAAAAGATTCATGACACAGTACCAAACGTAATCGAAGCCAGCGACGAAGACGCCCTGGTTTACGGTCTGAATGCTATGAGCGACGGCAATAACATTGTGATACCTGAAGGTGCCCACACTTTGATCCAAGCTTATCGCAACCGCGGAATGACGGTACATACGACGCCCATTACTGAATTCCAGAAATCCGGCGGTGGGGTTAAGTGCTTAACGCTGGAGTTAAGAAACTAATCTGATTTTTCGCTGGCGACTTTTTCTATAATCAGTCTCGCTGCTTCTAATGGCAGGACGTAAGTGGTCTGGCCAGCGCGCCTAAACTCTACATCATCGGGCGGATGAACCGACAGAAAGTGACCCTCTGTTTCGTCTTCTGCGCTGGCACCTTTTAAGCCGCCCTGAACCGCCACATCAGCATCTGTCATAACCTCGTTGACTGGGTTTACGCCAAGTGTTCGGACAAGTTCTTCAAATTCAAAGGCCGCAGCCTCTTCAGCACCATTCTCGGGGATACTCATTAACAATAGTATACAACGTAACTGTACTGTTTACAAATGTCGGGCAGTTTTTTCAGTCAGATCGACAGCCGGTTCGGTTAGGTCAATCACAATGCCGCCAGCACTTCTAATCAAGCTGGTTGGCTTGTCTGTAAGATCAAGGTGCAGCTGCACATCTTCCGGACTAAGTTTCATTACCGGCTTGCGGTCTAATGGATGGGCGGTGACGATTTTTTTAGTTTCTGGGTCCAGAACCAGCCGTACGCGCATGCTATGTTTGCCGTCAAGCATAAGAGCCAGTCCAGTGTCATTAACTTCATAACCGGCATCATTCGGCGTATCGGATTGTGGGTCGCGGGTATTATAGGCCTCGGCAATCGATTTCAGTACCATAAGGACGTCGTACTCCCGCGGGAACATAACACTGTCAACAATTTTGCGCTCATACTCGCCGTTCTCATTGCGTACAAACTTGCCTTTGTATTCGTCATCGATCACTACTCTGGCGGCATGCGGCTCAAACGGTTCGGGCGTAAACTGCCTAATAGTTGATTTAATGCTGTCGCGTCTCTTGCCGGTGGTTTTTTCTAGCTCATCTTTCAGCCGATCGACATAACCGGTATCTACATAAGTACGATGGCCCGCTTCGTCCGAAGCCTCGCGTGGATTCCATACCCTTGATGCACCGGCTTCAGAGTGTAAGCCGGATCTTATTTTATTGCCGTCTGTATCGGTTTCAACGGCGCCGGCTAAGACGTGTAATATACCGTCCTGCTCTTTTACCGGATCATAAGCAAAAAGGTCAATCAAACCATGCTCGCGGGCGTAGTCAAAATCTGAACCGAGCATTTGTTCAAGTACGTGTTGCCTGACTTCTTGATCAAGCCGATGCAAGCTCTCTGGCGTAGCTGAAGTAGGATGAGGATTTATAAGTTGTTCGGTCATTTTGTTTTGTTTAAATGTGGATTTTATGAACTTATAATACTAATATAGCATACTTTTGCTCTTAACGCAACTTGCGCGTCGGGCTAAGTATTGCTTCGTTGCCTAAGACAAGTGTGAGCCGTGGCGATTTCGTCCCACGGGTGCTCGCCTTGGGCGTCTTCTTGGGTTTTTTCGTGGCCCTTGCCTAGCAGCAAAACCATGTCGCCTTTTTGGGCATGGTCAACTGCCCACTGAATGGCTTCGGTGCGATCGTGAATCAGAAACAAACTCTTATCCCGTACTTTTCCAGCCTTTTCGGCGCCCGCTGCTATATCATTCATAATTTGAGCGGGATCTTCCTGACGGTCGTCTTCATGGCAAAGCACCACATAGTCGGCGTACTTGCCGGCAATTTCACCCTGCAACGGCCGCTTGCCCTTGTCGCCGCCGCCCAAACTACCAAAAACGGCATAGATTTTGCCCTTCACTACCGGCCGGACATCGCTGAATAACTTCTCAAAACTGTCCGGGCTATGGGCGTAATCAACAATCACCTCAAAGTCCTGGCCTTCGTCAATTCTGGTCATGCGGCCCTCAACACTTTCCAGCGCGGCGATACCCTTCTCTATCTGTTCTTTGTTCAATCCTAGAGCTCTACCGACAGCGATGGCTGCCAGTGAATTACTGACATTAAAGCTGCCTGGCAGCTGGCATTTAATCTGGTACATATCGGTGCCGACTTTGGCGGTGTAACTGACGCCGTCTTGCGAAAGTTTGACGTTACTGGCCTGCAGATCGCCCTGCCCCACCCCATAAGTTATCGGATGGGCAATGGCTTGCTTGAACGCTTCGGCATTGTCGTCTTCGGCGTTGATAATACCGGTACGCAAGCCTTTTTTATTACGATTGGTCAGCTCAAACAGCTTCACTTTGGCGGCTAAGTAACGCTCGAAAGTGCCGTGGAATTGCAGGTGCTCATGCGTAATGTTGGTCATCACTGCCACGCTGTACGGTACGCCCCAAACACGGTTCTGGGCCAGGGCGTGACTGGTTGTTTCCAGCACCAGCCAATCAACTTTTTGTGATTTGAACCATTTCAGCCGCTGCATTAGTTCCGGCACCGTTACGTTGGTCATGTGATGCATCTGCGGCTTGATTTCCTCATTTACTCCATAAGAAACGGTGGTATTGAGGCCGACATTGTAGCCGGCTTCGCGCAGCATGCGGTGAATCAAAAAGCAGGTGCTGGTCTTGCCGTTTGTGCCGGTAACCCCAATAACCTTCATGCCCCGCGCCGGAAAACCATTGATAGTATTGAATAAAACCGCCTCTGCTAAATGTCCATACGGCTCAATCTTCGGGAATAACCCGCTTGGAATAAACTTCTTAACGACAGTTCGAACACCCATTGAGTAAAGTATACTGGGTTTTATGCGGATTTTGGGAATAGAAACATCTTGTGACGAGACGGCGGCGGCCGTGGTGGAAAATGGCAAAACACTGCTGTCCAACGTGGTACTGTCCAGCATGGATCTGCACAAAGCTTACGGCGGCGTGGTGCCGGAGATTGCCGCCCGCAGCCACATTGAAGCCATAATGCCGGTAATTGAACAGGCCCTTGAACAAGCCAAATGCACTTGGGACGATATTGACGGCATCGCCGTCACATACGGTGCCGGGCTGGGTGGCTCCCTGTTAATTGGCGTTCTGACGGCCCGCACATTGGCGATAATCAAGGGCAAGCCGCTTTACGCCTGTAACCACGTTGAAGGCCACATCTACGTAAATTTCTTGATAGAAACCGACCTGCCCCGCTACGAATTACCGGTAGAGCAGCCTAAATTCCCCATGCTTGGTCTGATTGTATCCGGTGGGCACTCCCAGCTGGTGTTATGGCAGGACCACTTCAAGTATGAATTGCTTGGCCAAACTCGTGACGATGCCATCGGCGAGGCGTTTGATAAAGTCGCCAAAATAACCGGCCTTCCCTACCCTGGCGGGCCCAGCATTGAACTAGCCGCCAAAAAAGGCTACCCTTATAAATTCACTTTTCCTAAAGCCCAGCTAGCCGGCCGTTACGATTTTTCGTTCTCCGGCGTGAAAACTGCCGTTTTAAGAGCTGCACAGTCACAAATCGGTGAAGATTTCACGTTCCCCTCTACCAAGCTGCCAGAACGGCTCTCAGAGGCTCAGAAGCATAATTTAGCGGCCAGCTTCCAACGTGTAGCCATAGAAACTGTCGTTGATAAAACGGTTTTAGCCTACGAAGAGTTTCAGCCCAAGTCTGTCGTAGTCGGTGGCGGCGTTGCCAGCAGCCAAGCCCTGCGCGATGAATTATCCAAAAGACTCCCCTACCCTATCACCTACACGGACCGCAAATT
>CAYUOI010000039.1:0-5524 GCA_964446365.1 uncultured Candidatus Saccharibacteria bacterium
TGAGACCGCGGGCTTTAAGCAGGTTGCCGATTGAGGCGGCCGTAATACCCTTTCCTAGCCCGGAAAGCACGCCACCTGTAACAAATATATATTTAGTCGGCTTTTTAGCCACTGCCTGCCCCTTATTTGTTCGTTATTATCCTAACCTATAGCGCTAGAGCCGGCAAGCGAATTCGTTATCTTAACGCAGCCGTGGCGGCGTCGAGTTGCGGATCACGGTTGTTTTTGAAATCGTCTTCGCTGCGATCAACTGACTTATCGGGGTTTATGCCCTGCTTATCGATATTGTGGCCGTTAGGCGTATACCAGCGCGCTACCGTTACTTTCAGTTCGCTGCCATCGCCAAAACTTATAATCTGCTGAACACTACCCTTGCCGAAGCTCTTCTTGCCAATTAAGGTGGCGGCACCATTGTCTTTGAGAGCGCCGGCGGTTATTTCGCTGGCGCTGGCACTGCCATCATCAATGAGAACTACGGTTTTTACTCCCTTAAGCAGCGAATCACCGCTAGCCGTGTAGGTGTGGTCAACAACATCACCGCGGCGCTCTGTCAGAACAGTTTTGCCGTTAGGTAACCATAAACTGGAAACTTTAACGGCAGCGTCCAGTAGTCCGCCCGGGTCGCTCCTAAGATCCAAAACTACAGCTTTAACATTCTTAGCTTTGAAGTCCTGGGCAGCTTTCTGGCTTAAATCGGCTGTATCATCGCCAAAGCGGCTGATTTTCAGATACCCAATATTACCGTCTAGAATTTTCGAGGTCACACTCGGAATGGTAATGGTATCTCGGTTAATCGAAATATCCTGCGGCGTAGTACCGCGTACAATCTTTAATTTGACTGTAGTACCCTTAGGACCGCGGATTTTATCTACGGCTTGGGAAATAGTCATTTCGGACGTACTTTTGCCGTCTATCTCGACAACAATATCTTTTGGTCTCAACCCAGCCTTTTCGGCGGGAAAACCGCTTAAGGGCGCGATTACTACGATGTTATTACTGGCATCTTTGCCAAGTTCGGCGCCAATACCGGTAAAGGTACCGCTCAGCTGGCTGCTAAAGTCCTTGGCCTGATCCGGGTTAAAGTATTCCGTATAAGGGTTGCCGCTAGCCGCCGCTAGACCTTGCTTGAGACCGTCTAGCAGTTTATTGGCGTCCAGTTGACCGTCATAATTAGCTTTTAGTGAGTCATAAACTTGTTCAACCGTTGAATAGTCTAGATTTGCAGGAAGGTTTTTGGCGACCGGTTTATTGGCTTGCAGCCTATCCAGCCCAACATGAATGCGGCCGTTGCCGATGCCAATGCCAAGCATAAAAATAAATAGCGCCACGAAAACAGCTGCCGTAACTTTTGGCCAGCGGCGAGTTTTTTTAATCTCCCTGTCTATTTCAGGCATACCAAAGCATTATATAGGTTAAGTTTAACCTAATCTAGCTGAGTAACCGCTGATTACGGAAAATGGATGAAGACGAGGCCGGTTGTGTAGCGCCAACCCTCGCTATACTGCCCTGTTAGCTGGGCATTGTACTGTGATACGTAGATGGTTCCGTCGCCGACGGCTTCAACATACATGGCATGGCCGTATGGTCCGGAGTTACTGATAGCGACATCGCCGACGCGGGGACTGCCGTCAACCGGGATGCCGGCCGCGCGGGCGTCATCGTCCCACTGGTTGGCATTGCCCTGTCCACCCCAATATGGCATATGCCGTCCGCTGTTCCAGACTTTCCAGGCTGTAAAACTAACGCATTCGCGGTTATACATTCCCCAGTTATCAATCATGCTGTCTTGTGCCGAATTAGCCCAAACTGACGGGTAGCCGCCATTGTTGGGATCGCCCTTCATGCTGCCGACGTTATAGCGGGCGTTTTCAACCGCCTGCTGTCGGCGCAAATCTGATATTTGACTGTTGTTGCTGGCTATCTGTGAGCTCAAGCTAGCCTGTTGGCCCTCATTTGCAGCCAGTAAATTAGCTTGTTCGGTGCGCTGGGCATCCAGTTGGACATTCATGGCTTTCTGGTCGGTCAACAGCTTTTCTACCTCTTCTTTTTGGCTAGCCAATTGCTGCTTAAGATCGGTTATCTTCTGAACGGTGGACTGGATTTTATCGGAAACGGAGTTTCGATACTGTTCCTTATCAACAAACTCGCTCAAGTCTTTGCTAGAAGCTAATATTTCCAAGGTGCTGATCTGGCCTTCCAGGTACATGGCCTTTATATTTTCGCCCAGAACAGCTTTTTGGCGGTCAAGTTCGGCCTGTGCTTCGGCAATTTGGCGTTGCAAATCATCGTATTTAGCCTGATTGGCATTAATTTGGGCCTGTAACGTGTCTATTTGCTGCTGTAATTTAGCAAGTGCGCCGGCCAAAGTGGCGGCTTCGGCGCCAAGCTGTGCGCGGGCGGCGCTGTTCTGGCCGTTCTGGGCCCTAAGAGCATTAATTTGATCATCAAAGCGGTCCGCCATAACCAGCGGACGACTAATAACGCTAAAGCCAAAAACCGCCGTCATTAATGCTAGCGGTAAAAAGGAAAAGCGCGTAAGGCTTATTTTTCTTTTCATTTTTGATTTTTTTATAACCCGGTTAATCATAACATACCCCTTACGCTTGTACAATTCTACCACCCTGGCTGATTGCCTTGTATTTGGCGGTGCTTTAAGTATAGTGCCCTTTATTGGTACCCTCTGTTAGTTAACGCTCTAAGATTACTTTGTAGACTTGAATTTCAGATAGCGCCGTGTGGCCAAAACGGAAGAAACGGCACCGATGAGTATACCAATGGCCATCTGGGCTGTCAAAATAACCCAAAAATGCTGGCTGAAGTAGTCGCTGGCATAGCCGATATCCAGCAGTCCAAGACTGGTGGCTTCGAAAGCCGATGACGCAACCGTAAACATACTGCCGACCAGAATCACCGAAATAACTGAGGCAATTACGCCGTAAAGCATGGTTTCAACAATAAACGGGCCGCGGATAAACCAGGTGCTGGCACCTAGCAAACGCATAATGGTTAGCTCTTCGCGGCGATTAAAGATGGCCATTTGAATCGTGTTAAAGATAATCAAGGTTGAAATAATGGTAAAGACGATTACACCTATTAAGGCGGCTTCGCGCATGAACCTGGTTGCCTGAGTAATTTTATCGATAGCCTCTTTCCGGTCGCCCGAATAAGAAGTTTCATCGGACTGATAGCGCTTAACTTCCGGCTGCTCCAGATAGTTTTTAATGTCGTTTATTTTATTAACGTCTCTTGGCTTTATCTGAATGGTAGCCGGCAGTGGATTCTCGGTTTGCGAAATCGCTGCCAGCAAGTCCGGATTATTCTTGTTCTGTTGTTGGTAGACTTTAAGGGCTTCTTCTTTTGATACGTATTGAACCGACTTAACATTGCTTAAGTCTTTTATGTGCTTGATGAGTGTTTCGCGATCGGCAGGTTTAATGGTGTCTTTCAGGTAGACAGAGACATCAATCTTATCGGTAATTTGGGTGATTGTATGCGTAAAAGTAGCGTTGGAAATGATCAGAAACAGCACAATGGTCAGCGTAACCAGCATCATGGCAATAGCCGCTATGGCCAGCCAGGCGTTGCGCAAAAAATTAGCCAGACCGGTGGTAATTATCCGCTCGGAAGTTATAATGCGGCGGCGCAGACCTTGGGGCTTCATGCCTTATAATCTCCCCGCGCTTTATCGCTGGCAATCTTACCGTCTTTTATGGTTATAACGCGCCGTTGCAACTTATTAACAATGTCCTGATTATGGGTGGTTAAGAGAACGGTTGTGCCGTATTTGTTTATTTTTTCCAACACATTAATAACGTCCCAGGCGTGCTTAGGATCGAGGTTTCCGGTTGGCTCATCGGCAATTAAAATACGCGGTTGGCGGACGACCGCCCTGGCTATTGCCACACGTTGGCGTTCACCGCCGGATAGCTCCATTGGCATGCGTTTTTCTTTACCCACTAAACCGACAATATCCAGAACCTTGGGCACTGTATGGTTAATCTCGCGGTTGGCGTAGCCGACCAGTTCAAGCGCGAAGGCGACGTTTTCAAATACCGTTTTGTTGGGCAGCAGCTTAAAATCCTGGAATACCACACCGATTTTACGGCGCAGCAGTGGAATTTCACGATCTTTGAGCTTGTCATAATCTATCCCGCCGACAATAATCTTGCCGCTGGTTGGGCGTTCTTCACGGGTAAGCAGCTTCAGAAGAGTTGATTTACCAGCACCGCTCTGCCCTACCACAATGACGAACTCTTTAGGTTCAACATGCAAACTAACGCGGTCCAGGGCTGGGCCACTAGCGCGGTTATAAGTTTTTGTTACCCTGTCGAGAAGAATCATGTCCTCTTATTATATAGCTTAGGCCCACTATACAAAAACCCCTTGTGGTTTTACGCACAAGGGGTTCAATTTAGCAGTAATTTTACTACTGGGCCGGAGCGGCTGGATCTTCTGGTGCTGGGCTTTCAGCCGGTGCACTTGGATCGGCTGCCGGGGCTGCCGGATCAAATGATGGTGATGGGGCTGCCGGTTCGTCGGCGCCTGCGCCACCGTCGTCGCCAGCTGGAGCTGGATCAACGCTTGGCATTGTTGGATCACTTGGCATAGGGGCTGGGCCGGCGGGCACTGGCTGATCATTCTGATCTGGTGCTGCTGGCGGCGTTCCGTTGTCGTCTTGCATAGATATACCCTCGCTTAGATTTATAAAACAACTCTTAAACCTTAACAATTACGTTCCGGTTCTGTCAAATTTTGAGCGTCTTAGAAGTCTTCTGGATTTTGCACAAATCGAGCCCGCTTGAGGGCTCCTCCTGTGTTACCCCTAAAGTAGCCAAGCGTTTCGGACACTTCAGGCAGGTCGCGGGTTTCGCGTAACACGCTGCCAAATGCCAAACCGGCACCATGAACGGCATACTTAAGCTTGCTTGCGACTAATTTGTCATAGGGGTCATACTCGCGTGAATGTAGTAACCGCTGCAAATAATGAATCTGACTTCTGATACCGGTACGATATTGATAAGCCTCTTCTGGCTCATCGGGCAACCGGCTAAGATCCGCTTCCGTTAATGGCGCTATATCGTGCGCAATGTGAGCAATTGTTAAGACCTGATCGCGGGTTTCCTGGCTTAATTCAGCAAATTGTTCGTGGCTAAGTCTGTCGGAAATAACCGCCAGATTACTCATTACAAGATCACCGCCGGTAGAGTCCAGCGCCTCTTCGCTGCGGCCAATAATTTCTGCGACCACACCGTTGGCTACCACCAGCCATTCAACTGGGTCGATTTCAAATGGTTCAATGTGGTCTAAAACTTCTGTCATGAACCATATTATAACTTATTTTTGCGTATTAGTCAATCTCCTAGACTTTGTTCTAGGTAATGTTCGATTAGTGCGTTCAAATTACCGTCTAAGACGCTTTCTGCCTCTGAGGTTTCATATTTGCTGCGTAAATCTTTAACTTGCTTATATGGATGTAAGACATAGGAGCGGATTTGGTTGCCCCAGGCAGCCTGTTCGTTGGGCC
>CAYUOI010000040.1:0-5484 GCA_964446365.1 uncultured Candidatus Saccharibacteria bacterium
CCGGTTTCTTCCGGTGTGGCTTTCGTCTGGATTTTAGGACTGTACGCATTGATTTCAGGTCCATTAACGATCGCAATGTCACTGGATATGCATCGTCTGGCCGAAGCGTCCACACGGTAAATAACGATTAATTCGGAAAGATTTAGGAGAATAATATGGCACAAATGAATCCAAAAGCGTGGGTTGGTTGGATTTACTTTGCCGGTGCTTTGCTGTTAGCAGCTGGCGGCGTGCAAATTATTGCCGGCCTGGTTGGCATCTTCCACCACAGTTATTATGTGGTTTCAGAATCAGCCTTGGTCGCGCTTAACTACACAACCTGGGGTTGGATACATCTGGTCTTAGGCATCGTACTGATGCTGGCCGGAATCGGCATATGGGCTGGTTCAACCTGGGCCAGAATAGTCGGTGCGGGTGTTACTGTACTGGCGATGATCGCTAATGTAGCTTTCATTTCAGCCTATCCGCTGTGGTCAATAGTTGCATTGATTATTGACGGCTTCATTCTGCACGCTCTGATTGTTCAGGCGGGCGTCCAAGTAGATTAATTTAAGGAGAGATAAAATGGCAGTAAATAATAGAAATGTGACCGGCTGGGTTGGTTGGGCCTATTTTGCCGGTTTCATGATGCTTTTAATGGGAGCTTTTCAGATTATCATGGGGCTGACAGCTCTGTTAAATGATAAGTTCTACATTGCACAGCAAGGTAAATTGCTGACTCTGGATATAACTCAATGGGGCTGGATCCACCTGTTGTTTGGCGTTGTCATTCTGATGGCTGGAACCAGCCTGTTTAGCGGTCACAAGTGGGCCCGCGTGGTTGCCTTAGTTTTGGCAACATTGAACTTCATAGCTCAATTCTCGTTCGTAAGCGTTTACCCAATCTGGTCAATCACCATGATGGTTGTTGATGTATTTGTCATCTACGCGCTTACTGTTCACGGTGCAGAGCTAGAAATAGACTGATTTAGAGTGAGTACGGTTAAGGAAAATAGTTGGGCATCTAAAACAGGTGCCTGGATCGGTTCAATCCGGTCGAAGCTAACGCATAAGCCCGGTCGCCAGCCCAGTGCCGGCGACCTTAAGCTTAACGATACCCAGCGGCGGATACTGCCGGTGGTGGTTATTCTGGCCACCCTGGCGGGTGTCTTTTTGGTGGCGACGTTTGTTCCGGTCGTATTGCTCGCGGCCATTGCCGCCATTATTCTTTACCCGTTTTATATTCGTCTGAATAAGCGTATGCAGCGGCCGGGGGCAGCCTCGGCCCTGACTTTCGTTTGTCTTTTACTTATCATAATCATTCCGTTTGTTTTCATAATTGCCCTGACCGTCAGCGAGGCCAAGCAGTTGATAAGCAGTCTGCAGGCCGGCGGCAGCACAGTGACGCTGTCGACGCTTAGCAGTCACCTGCTGGAGGCCGTGAATAAGTTATTAGATACCTTGACTCGCGGAACTTATCAGATCACTATTACTCAAATTCAGGAATTTTTGGCCAGAAGCGCCAGCTCATTTGTAGCGTTCTTTTTAGACGTGCTGACTTCCAGCTTTAGCAGCATTTCGGGCTTTATCACCCGCTTTATTCTGTTTATTTACCTATTTACGGCCATGCTGACCCACGCCAATCGGTTAAAAGAAGTATTCAGTACCCTTAATCCGCTTGGCGAAGACATTTCGACGCTCTACATGAAACGCACGGCGGCAATGGTGCGCGGCGCCGTGGGCGGCCAGTTAATTATTGCCGTCTGCCAGGGATTTGCTGAAGCCGGAATTTTATACATTGCCGGTATTCACAACTACACTTTTTTGCTGGCCCTGATCTTAACGGTATTGTCGATTATCCCGCTGGGCGGCGGTATTGTGGCTATTCCAATCGGCATTATTCTGCTGCTGACCGGCCATGTTTGGCAGGGTCTGGTAGTGCTGTTGGGACACTTCCTGATTATTACAAATATTGATAATGTGCTGCGGCCGCAACTGGTACCGGTTACGGTACGCATTAATTCGGCCCTAATGCTGCTATCGGTCTTCGGCGGTATTGCCCGCTTTGGCTTTATGGGCATAGTTATAGGACCGGTAATAATGATACTGGTATTGAGTACGTTAGAAGTTTATCTACCGTTTGCTAAGGGACAAAAAACCTAGGGCCTCTTTCTTAGCCGGCCATTACTGATTCGGCACCGGCTTTGGGCTTTATATCGGGCAAACTTTCCATTTTGAAGGCGTTCATGGCGCCAATGGCGGCGGCTATAAGAGGCACCAACAAGGCAACCTGAAGTGCGCGGTGAGTGGCCGTTTTGTTAATGGCTAGCACTTCAGCTTGGACGTCTTGCGGCTGATCAGAAATGTCGGTTTGCAACTGACTGTTGCTAACTACTTCGGCGCTGGTTTCCATGTGGTCGGCGATTTGCTGCTTTTGGGCAGCTGGAATTATCGGGCTCTTATTTGACAGGTTGGTAAAGCTGAAAGACAACGCGGCCAGCATTATGCCGCCGGCAATGGCCAAACCGAACGATAAACCAAATGAACCGGCTGCCGAATTGATACCGGCGGCTTCACTTACCCGCTGTTCATCTATTGGTGCCAGCGTGTAGTTATTAAGCTGCGATACTAACAGTCCTAAACCTGATCCGACCAATAGCAGTGGCACAAATAGCCACCAGCCGTTGTCGGCTCTTGGTATTACCGGTATCAGGGCCAGCAGGCCCACTGTAGTTAGGCTAAAACCGTATTTAATAATTTTACTGGTACGCAGGTGAGTTAGTTTTTTGCCGGCATATAGGGCAACCGCGAACATCGATAGCGACAACGGCGCGATTGTCAGGCCGGTCTTCATGGCGTCATAACCAAGCGAGATTTGCAGAAAGATCGGCAGGGCTATCATGGCGCCGCCCAGCACAATGTTCTGCATCATCTGGCCGGAAATGCCCAGCCGGAAGTTAGGGAACTTGAATAGTTTAGGATCAATCAAGCGGGTCTGTTTGGCCTGGTCACGCTTAACAAGCCAACGGGCCAGTAGCACTAACATGATGACACCGGTAATAATGTACAGTCCAACGCGCTCACCGCCTTCCTGCCAGGCCAAAATACCCAGTACTACCCCGCCCATCCCGAAGACCGATAAACCGGCGCCGACATAGTCAATTTTGCGCGAGCCGGTGTATTTAACATCTTTTATAAGCTTGCTGCCCAGCAGCACAACCACAATTACCAAAAATTCCAGGAAAAAGGCAAAACGGTAAGACAAATAGGTTGTAATAAAGCCGCCTATTAACGGCCCAACCGCCGCCGCAATGGCTGCGGCCGCGCCGACTAAGGCATAGGTTTTCTTTTGGGCGGCGCCCTCAAAATTACCGTGAATCAAAGACTGCATGGCGGGTAGTAGCAACGAGGCGCCCAGACCGCCGATGATTGCCCAGAAAACTATAATTGTATTCAAACTGTGAGCCAGGGTCATGGCCAGCGCGCCGGCGCCGTAAGCCATAAGGCCAAGCACGTAAGCTCGCTTGCGGCCGATTATATCGCCCACTTTACTGTTAATCAGAATAAAAGCAGCCGAGATAAGGGCTTCCAGGGCAATTGCCGACTGCACGCCGCTGACAGTGGTATTAAGTGAATCTACAACGGCCGAAATAGAAACGTTCATTAACGACGTATCGACAACCAGTACAAACATAGCCATTGCAAGTAACAGAGATAATTTTGTGTTCGATCCAGCCGCGCTAGTCTTTACCATCACCTACTTCCATTTTTAACTACAGACAGTATGCTACTTTTGTGAACCGTAGTACAGCGCTTCGGGCTCTTAAATAAAACCTAGACCCTAATATCTCCAAGGTAATTAACTTTGTGATGTAAATCACTATCTTTACGGTTCAACAGGTACTATAGTTAGTAATATAAGCTAAATAAGAAGGGGGCGTCCATGACGATATTTGTAGCACTATGCAGTGCACTTATAGGTCTAGGCCTGGTTTTTGGGGGGTATCAACTGGCAAGAGTCGTAATACCATTAATGGGATTCTTTGCCGGATTAACATTGGGCGGCGCTATTATTGCCGATAACGCTAGCGCGTCATTTTTAGGCACAACCATGGGTGTAGTCGTCGGCTTAGCCGCCGGACTGGCCTTGGCTATTTTTGCCTATCTGTTCTACTACGCGGCAATTGTCGTTTTGACGGCCTCAATGGGCTACATAGCCGGCAGCGGACTAATGCTGTGGCTCGGTTTTAACCCCGGCCTGGTATCAGCCTTGGTTGGCATTGCCGCCGGTGCTGTACTTGGCATCGTTGCCGTAACTACTAATGTGCCGAAAGTCCTTCTGATTGTTATGACCGCCATAGCTGGCGCCGTGCTGACAATTGGCGGCCTGATGTTACTGTTCCACGCAGTACCGGTGGAAGTCTACAGCTATACGACTGCCCGGTTTGCTATTAGTAACTCCTTCTTGTGGAGCGTAGCTGCCATTTTACTGGCCGGCTTCGGAGCTGCCGCACAGAGCGTGACAAGTCGTGACTTCACTCTCGAAGAGTGGAATTACATGAACGAAACTGACCACATGCCAAAAACACCAAAACCCAAAGCTGCCCACGTCTAAAGTCTGAAGCAAAAAGAAAAGTGCCGTGGATATTTGAACCGCGGCACTTTTTAATTTATCGACTTAATTTTTGACGCCGATGTATAGGCCACGACTTTGCTCTAATGTACCTAGGCCTATTTGATTAAACTCAAAGCTAAGTCCTGCCGCCAAGAAAGCGGTCATAAAATCTTCTGGGCTGTGCATTGCCAAGCGATGTTCTTCATCAAATTCACTATGGCCATTGGGCCCGTCAAGCTCATGATGCATAACCATAACTGACAAATTGCCATCCACGCCGTGCTTTGAGGTTCTAATTACTTTGGTTCCGTCGGGCAGCGTACCTTTATTTGGTGGTGAAGTATGGTTAGGATCATAGCTTTCCTTAGTTAGCCATGGCTCGATAAGCAGGACGCCTCCTGGTACAAGATGTTTAGACATACTACCAACCGCTTTATTTAAATCTTCAGCCGTATGCATATAGCCAATCGAGCTGAACAAACAAGTTACCACGTCAAACTTTTTATCTAATTCAAAATTTTTCATATCGGCCCGCTCAAACTTTACATCTGGCAAACGCTTTCGTGCTGCTATCAGTTGTTCGTCTGACAAATCTATTCCGGTAACTTCAAAAGTGTCTTGCAAGTAGGGTAAATGCGCTGCGGTGCCACAGGCAACATCAAGCAATACATTTCCTTTTGACTGCTTATATTGATCGACAAATTCAATTAGGCGCTTAGCTTCGGCGCCGTAGTCTTTGAATGCGTAGATAGCATCATAGACTTCTGCTGTCATTCTGGTGTAGCTGGGATATTTTTCTGTCATGACCGCTGAACTATAAAAACACAGGTTAATTTGGTACACCCGGCGCGACTTGAACGCACGACCTCCAGTACCGCAAACTGGCGCTC
>CAYUOI010000041.1:0-5300 GCA_964446365.1 uncultured Candidatus Saccharibacteria bacterium
GCCTCCTTGAATGCTGTCATTATCTACCCGCCGCAATCGTGAGGCAAGCGTGAGCGGTTTGCGCCGTGTGCGCTATACTTTAAGGCATGGCCGAAGAGACAGACATTACAGAAACCGGGATCATTGAACCGCCAGATTTGGTAGACGAAGCCAAAGCCGCCTTACACGCTAATGACCAGGGCAGCCACACCATTCCGGCGCCGGGTCTGTACCCTCACCAGTGGTTGTGGGACAGCTGTTTCATAGCAATCGGCCTAAGACACGTGGATGTTACGCGGGCCCAGACTGAAATTCTTAGCCTGCTTCGCGGCCAATGGAGCAATGGAATGCTGCCGCACATTATCTTTGACGGCGGCTTTGAGCACCGCACCGACCGCAACAGTTGGCGCAGCTGGATCAGCCCCATGTCGCCCGATGGTGTAGCCACCAGCGGCATTACCCAGCCGCCCATGCTGGCTGAAGCCGTTTACCGGGTTGGTCAAAAGCTAAAGGTGGCCGAACGTCGCAGCTGGTACCATACTGTCTTTCCAGCCTTAGTTAGCTACCATCAGTGGCTTTATAACGAACGCGATCCCCACGAAGAGGGATTAGTCTTGCAGATTCATTCATGGGAAACCGGCATGGACAATACGCCGCCGTGGATGGCCGAACTGCGCGAGCACCTGCTGCCCTGGTGGATCCGGGTAATTGAAAAATTGCACCTCGACAGTCTAATAGGTCTATTCCGGCGCGATGCTAAATTTGTCCACGCCAACCAAAGATTATCAACTGTAGAAGCTCTGGCGCTCTATAGCATTCAGCGGCGTTTGCGGCGCAAAAACTACGATATTAACCGTATCCTCAGCCACTCTGTTTTCGCCATAGAAGACGTTGCTTTTAATTCCATCTTCATCCGGGCCAATCAGATACTAATAGATATTGCTAAAACCATCCGCCAGGATTTGCCGGAAGATCTATTGGAACGCATGAATAAAACCGAGGCCGCCCTGGAACAACTCTGGGACCCCTACACCACCCAGTACTATTCCCGTAATTTCGTTACCCACAAATATCTCAAGGAGCCTAGCGTAGCCACACTGCTGCCACTGTACGCCGGCAACCTTACAAAAGAACGCGCCGAAAAACTAGTCAAACTAATTGAAAATGACAAACTGTTCGGTCCGGCATTTCCACTTCCAAGTGTGCCGGTAAATTCACCCTGGTTTTCACCGTTTGGCTACTGGCAGGGTCCAACCTGGATCAATATTAACTGGCTGATTATTGATGGCTTAAAACGTAATGGTTTTGATGATCATGCCGAAGCCTTAAAAGAATCTACGCTTGAGCTGCTGCAAAAATCCGGTTTGCACGAATACTTTAACCCGCTGACCGGCGATCCGGCTGGCACCGACCATTTTTCGTGGACGGCCGCGTTAACTATCGACCTATCCCAAAAGTCTTGATCATCTGTTTTCCAAACACTGCGTAGCGATTTAATATACTCGCTCTTTTAGGCGTCGGCGTTTCTGGCGATAAATATTTAATACGGCTGCCTGCATTAGACATAGCTGCGGCATGCATACTATCTGTAATAGCGCTGGGTATTGGCGTTCCATAGCTAAAGCGCACTGGAGGACGCGGACTAGGCGGGTTAATAAATTCACCAGGATTTGGCGCATAGTAATTTATGCCAATATTATTGATATCTACAGCTTTATCGTCATCCGGCTGGCTGCCCGGAAAAATCCGCTGCAGCATAGGCTCATTAACTTCTGTCATCGTACCTACATTAACACTTAACTGTCTTTAATCAAGCTCGCCGTCGCTCAGCTGCTTTTCTTTTTCTGAATGCTGGCCTATAAGATCTACCACGCGCGTCAGCTGGCGACTGCGAGTACCCTCTACTTCCAGAAATGTTTTCTGTGTTGTTTCAATTTGGCGGCCAAGACGCTCTAAGCTATCGCCGAACTTGAAATATTCATCTTGAAATTTAGAAATTAGACCCAGTATTTTCTGTAGATCTTTTTCATAGCTAAAGTGTTTATAAGCCTGCAGGACTAAGCGCAATACAGCCGTAAAGCCGAATGGCCCGGCAAGTACAACCTTACGCTCATTACAATAATCGTTAATTTCTGGCAGCTTCTCGTAGATAAAACTGAAAATCATTTCATTTGGTATAAACATGACTACAAAGTCCAAAGTCGGTTTTTCCGGATTTATATAATCTTTTGATGTAATTGCCTTTACCTTGTCGCGTATGGCCTGCCGAAAGTTATTAAGTGCCGTGCGCTTTTCCTGGGTGGTTTTGGCCTCCTGGTAAACTATTAGGTCATCAAAGGGGAACTTAGCGTCAACATTTAAACTGGTCCCATCTGGTAGAAGAATAGTAAAATCGGGGCGACCTTCACCGCTGCTGGTCTGTTTGACATAGTTTAGTTTTTCTACAAAACCAGCCGCCAGCAACAGATCTTCCGCCACTTGTTCGCCCCACTCGCCGCGTAACCGGTTATTTGTTAGCAGATTTTTAAGGCTTTCCGTAGAGACCTGTAGGCCTTCAGTTGCTTTTGCGGTATTGGCTAACTGTTCACGGATGGCCGCACCCTGGCCTTTCAGATCGGTCACTTCACGTCTATTCTCTTTTAGCTGCTTCTCTATGTCGCCAACAATCTGCTTAACAAGCTGCTGATTAGTATCCAACATATTCTTAACACCGGATTCCAGTTCGGCTTTGTTCTCTTTACGAGCCGACTCATGGCTTTGAACAAGCGACAACATGAACCTTTGGCCAAAGAAATAAATGGCAGCTATAAGCACGCCAGCCACAATTAGTGACGCCAGAAAAATTGCCCCGATAATCATAACAATATTGTAACAGTTTATTCGGGGATAAAGTGGTGGGCGGCCAAGATGACGGCGCCAAGTATGACCGCTCCGGCCACTACCAGCGCGACCTGCCAGTCAATTAGCTTAGACTTCTCGCGCGTTTCGTTAATGCTCGGGATAATATCGCTGGCGGCTACGTAAATAAAGAATCCGGCCGTAGCGCCAATTAGAAAAGCTAAAATTGTACTATTCTGCTTTCCGCTAAGGTAAAACAAAGTCGTACCCAGTCCGGTTACCAGAACGGCCACGCCGTGAACGCCAATCACCTTAAGACGGCTCATGCCGCGCTGCAGCAAATAACCCGAATCGGCCATTTCGCGCGGAATTTCATGAAAGGCTACTACAAGCGTCGTTACCAAGCCGGCACTGATACTTATCAAAAAGGCGGCCGCAATAGCCGCACCGTCAATAAAGTTGTGCAGCCAATTGCCTGCCGTAATTAAAACTACTATCGGTTCGCCTTTTTCGCTATGGGCGTGTTCAGCCTCAAACGGGGCGCGGCTGTGGTGGTGAAACCAATGCAACCAGTTCTCCAGCAGAAAGAAAAACAATAAACCAGCTAGGGCGGCGACCATGACGGTTGATAGGTCGTAGTGTTCGGCGCCATCATGCAGAAAATCAAGAAAAGCGGCTGCTAACAGTGCACCGGCAGCAAAAGGCGTGGCGTAAGCTGTAAGCAACGCTAGTGTCCGTTTGTGCGCCAACAGAACCGTACTTGATAAAAAGACGATGACATCGCCTGCCATAGATACAGCCAAAACAAATAATAGTGACGGGTGCATGGTTCAATTTTAGGTGTGCTACCCTATAAAATGCAACTATTTCGCGTTTTATAGTACAATTGCGAATATGAACAGAGAGCTGGAATTATTTGACGGTTTACTTAAGCGGCAAGGTTATTTTGCTACTAAGCCGCGGCGCCGTCTGTTTAAAGCCCTGCAGGGTGGCTCTACTACCGTCAAAGAGTTGCTAATAAAACTGCCTAAAGATGATCAGGCTACCGTCTACCGTAATCTTAAATTATTTGAGCAATTGGGCGTAATTCGCAAATTACAGGTAGGCTGGCGCGCCAAGTACGAACTAAGCGATATCTTTCAGCACCACCACCATCATTTAACATGCTCAAAATGCGGCCGGGTAATTATATTGCGGGCAAATCCTATGTTAGAAGAAATGATCAGCCGCTTAAGCGTCAAAAACGGTTTTCAGCCGCTGGATCACCAATTGGAGATTCGCGGCCTCTGCCGTGAATGCCAAACAATTATATAGGCCCGGTGCCAATGGCCCGGGCCTGTTGGAAGCCTCACACTTCCACTTCCAGCATATGCCTGAAGCCGTGTTTTTTCAAGTTAGCACAAGCACAATGCTAACCTCTGTTATAGCCGCTTAATAACAGTGTCGGCAATCTTACGCGGCAAATCCTTCTCACGCTGATCAAGCGGGCCTGAACCAGCCGAAATTATTAGTAAGTATTGCCCTTTTAATATATTAAGCTGGCCAAGATTAGGGTTCCAGTAGGCCCCGTCGCCGTATCCGTCTACTTTTATGGAATTACCCGGTTCAGAACCGGTAAAACTTTGATTGGCTTCGGCCGCTGATGAACCCTGCAGAAACAAGCTCGCGCTTATCAAATCCGAGTAGCTACCCGGATCGTAATTGTATACGCACGTTGTCACGGATTTATTGGCACTGATATGATCACTGCTGCTTGGAGCGTGGGCCGTACCATCGCCTAGCAGCGATACAGCGTCTTTAAGCGTAAAAACATCGCAAGCTTTTTTATAACTCACGGTTGGCGTAACTGTCGGTACAGCGGTGTGCTTTTCGGATTTTTTAGCGCGCACCACAAACCAACCGGCAGCGCCAATAGCAACAAAAATTAAAACTAAAATAAAGACTTTTCTCATAACAGCCTGGCCTAGTATACGACAGCGCCAGGTAAGCTAAAGGAGATTATTAACGTATATACTGGTGCTGATAATTTTTGGATAAAATGTGCAGCTGATTTGGACGTTCAAAGACTTGTCCGTCTGTCATAATAGTCCGCTCGCTAACCAGTTGTTCATCTTTGGCTATCGCCGGCGCGCCAAGTTGCGGCATTAATTCGTATTCCCGCATATCTTCCGAAACGCCCGCAAAATGACGGTGGTTATCGTCAAAATCTATCTGCCGAGTAGCGGTACTTTCTTCATCGATAATCTGGACGACAACGCGAAGCAAGCCGCCGGTTTTAAGCATTCTGCCATTACGTTTTGTAAGCACATCAACATTAAAAGAATCCCAGGAAACAATAATGGCATTATCCAGCAGGTTTCTTAAGTAAGGAACCACGTCGGTCGGCCCAGCTTCAGCTGGAACAGCAAGAACGTCGTCTATTCTGGTATCTATTTGTGTCATGTTTTTTTGCTATGCCTACATCCAGTATAGTCCTTATGGCA
>CAYUOI010000042.1:0-5296 GCA_964446365.1 uncultured Candidatus Saccharibacteria bacterium
TCTGCCACATGAGTACTACTATTGACCAGCAATTTGTCGAGTTCGTCGTTAAATCACTTGTAAGTAATCCCGATGCAGTTCAGGTTGAGCGCCGCATTGATGAAAAAGGCGTGCTATTAGAGCTTACTGTCGATCCGGAAGATCTGGGACGGGTAATCGGCAAGCGTGGCGCTACCGCCCAAAGCCTTCGTACCTTATTACGTGCGCTAGGCACCAAAAACGAGGCCCGTTATAACTTGAAAATTATTGATAATGGCGAACCGCGGCCACCGCGTGACGATAATAGCCAGCCGGCTCGCGATGATAGCCAGCCAGCCCGGGATGATTCGCAAGCGCCTGCTGACGAGCCAAAAGTCGATGTAGGTGCAGTAACGGCCGATGAGCCGCCGGCGGCAGCCGACGAGCCAGCCCAGCCCAACGCGCAAGCCGAAGACAACGACGACGATCTCTTCAGCTCGTTGCGCGACCAAGAAGACGACCATAGCGACGCCATTTCCAAAACTAGAAAAGAGCTCGAGGAGCTAGACGACCTAGATGTTTAGGAACCGCTTGAATTCGGTTTAGCAGTAAGTTACAATTAGCGAGTTAAAAATTAAAAGCTCTGCGAGCCAGTTCGTCAAAACAACGAATTGGGAGCTTTATGTGACAGAACGATCCGCTTTAAGCGGATCTTTTTGTTTTACCCTTGTACATGAAGTAATAACTTTTGATCACCGTCATACAGTGGCGCTGCCGCATGAAGTTGATCGGTAACGGTAAAAGAACAGACCTGGCCGACGTCCGCCTGGGCGTAAACTATCTCTTCACACTCAGCATTCAAAACTAACTTGCCGCAGACCGAATGAAAAAGTTCATCAGTATGACGGCCGATTAAAGATCTATCCTGAAAAAAGAGGGTGCCATTGCGTCTAGTGTTTGCCACAACCAGGAGGTATTTAGTCACACCCATATACAGATTATCGGAGGTATCTGTATGTACATCGGTACTATCGGTGAAGCCATTCCTACCCGACTCGCCTAGCAGGCTACGTATATGAATAACACGTTTTCGCCTGTCTTTTCTAATAGCAGCGACAGTACCACCAAGCCATTCCTTGGCATTTATAACTGATTCAGCTTCGGGCTCTGTTTCACCAACACGCCTCTTAGAAATAACCCCAAAATCTGCAAGCAATGCAGCTTGCATGTCTGACGGCATAACTTCGTTGTGTAACGTGTACATAATGCAGAACATATGTTATAATAATTCTAGTGAAAATTCAAATAATAACACTTTTCCCAGAGATGTTTCCAGGCGTTTTGAATACAAGCATGCTCTGGAAAGCCCAAAATCGTAAATTAGTTGATATAAGCTATATCGATTTACGCGAGCATGGATTGGGGAAGCGCAGAACGATTGATGATACGCCGTACGGTGGCGGTGACGGCATGCTATTAAAGCCCGAACCAGTTGTAGCCGCTATCGAGCAGGCTAAGAAGAACGATCCAAAAGCGCTAGTAATTCTACCGACGCCCCGCGGCCAGCTTTATAAACAATCAGCAGCCAAGACACTGGCCAAAACTGACGGCTTAATTATTGTCTGTCCGCGCTACGAAGGCTATGACGAACGCATAACTAACTGGGTAGATAAACAGTATTGCATTGGCAACTATGTGCTGACGGGTGGAGAATTACCGGCCATGGTAATAATAGATAGTGTGATTAGGCTAATTCCCGGTGTACTGGGCGGAGCTGCTTCCGCAGACATCGAATCTTTCCAGGACGACGATAAATCCATAGAATTTCCACAATATACCCGGCCCGAAGACTTCCGCGGATTAAAAGTACCGCCAGTACTTCTAAATGGCCACCATGCCGAAATAAACAAGTGGCGTAAACGACCAGATAGACAATAGTAAGGAATAATGTTATAAAAGTGTACCTATGGTACGCTCATCAGGTCAGTCCGGCCTACAACCAATTTTTGCGGGAGATACTCCAAAGCTAAGGCGGCAGCTAAGTTTTCTAGGCTCTGATTTTGAATTTGATGCATTTGTTGAGAATTTAAAAGAGCCGTCAATTCATAGTGAAGCGCGTTCAGTTGTCCAAAGCTTTGCACCGGACACTGGCGTCCGTGTAGCCCAAAGAGCCGTTGGAGCCTACTGTGACTCGGTGCTTGTTCCCGACAAGAATAAAACCAGCCAACAGGCCAATTTCCAGGTTTCGGTTGATGATATTGACTCCGAACCGATAGAAAAGGCAACAATATATATCTCGCCAAACGCCATTGGCGCACTTTATAAACCTGTTAACACCATTCTTGAACAATTTGCCAGCAGTGATTTAGACAAAAAAACCCGTCGCGATACCGCCGCTGAAATCGCTCTGCGCGGCGTCTACACAAATGTCTACGCCCAGTTTTTAGTAAAACGCCATGCCCAAACAGTTATGGAAACGCCGGCCGAAAAAGGCGACGTTAGCCTTACCGAAAAAATTGATGTTATATATGAGCATAAATTCATCAAGGACGGCATTGAAGATTGGGCGGTGCGCATTAATCGCATTGCCATGTGCGTAGGCGGTGCGGCCATGATAAAACTGGCCGTAAACCGTTTAACCCAATTGGGTGGCAATGTATTGCCGATCGGAATGAAGCAGCACGATGTACTCGATAAAATTGTGCGACTGTATGCCAAGGGCATGAGTGACCGTGCCAAACCAAACGATCAGCAGGAAGTTACATTTCCATTAGTAAATGCCTTTACTGCAGCCGAAACAGCCGGTTTTATGCGCAACTGGTTTGTCGTTAAGCCGCCTCAGAATCCGGATCAGCGAGGGCGAAAAACCCGCGCGCTCAAGCGGGTAGTTTAACTAGCTTGCTATACTAATATTATAAGTAGGAGAAGCTATGAGATTTATTAAGCCCGTCTATGCTCATTGTGATTTACCATGCGGCGTCTATGACCCTGCGCAAGCGCGGATCGAAGCCCAAAGCGTGCTGGCTATCCAGGAAAAAATGGCCGGTTTTGAGGGTGATGACAGGATCAGGGCGATACTTATAAAAGAACAGCGCGCCGAACTTGTTAAACATCACTTATGGGTACTTTGGACCGACTACTTTAAGCCGGAACACCTGGAAAAATATCCTGATCTACATGACAAGTTCTGGCAAGCAACCAAACAAGCCGGCGAGTGCAAGCACCATTCCGAGCCTGAAGAAGGCAAAAAACTGCTGGATATGATCGATGAGATCGCAAAAATATTCTGGGAAACTAAGGGCGGCAAACCTAAAGAAACATGAGCTGGCCGCTGGCTTTAAGAAAAATCGAAGGGCATAGTATGACGCCCCGCCTTCTGGATGGCCACATTGTATTGGTAAATCGCTGGTTTACGCCTGTCAAGGTCGGCGATATTGTGGTAGTAAATCACGACGGCAAAGAAAAAATTAAACGGGTGACCAAGCTGGATAATCAGCGGCTATTTATATCTGGCGATAATCGACTGCAAAGCACTGACAGCCATGACTTTGGCTGGCTGGAACGTAAATCTGTCGTGGCTAAACTGCTTTGGCCTAGAAGCTAGGCAAGTATATTTATTGCGCGGGCGGCTACCAGAGCAACCGTTAGTAACGAAGTTATACCCTGCAAGCTCATCAAAAATTTTGCCCGGTGGGTGAGCGGCATGGTATCAGTTGGGCTGAAAGCGGTGGCGTTAGTTATTGAAACGTAAAGGTAGTCAAAAAACGTGGGCTGCCAGTTGGGCTGTTCGGTAACACTTGCCGAAGCCGTCATTTGCGGAAACATAAAATCTACTGGTGGCCGGTGGGTGCCGCGGCCGCCGGGTCCGCCGCCATCAAGCTCCCAGTACCAAAGTCCAAACATAATTATGTTAGTAATAAAAATGGCAACCGCTGAATATATTAATGTTCGTCCGTCGGTGTGAGTTGGGCGGCTAAGCAGGTAACTAATTACCAGGACTAGAGAGGTAATATTAAAAACCGAAATTATACCCGTTAGGATCAGGCTGGCAGTTCGGCGCAACCGGCCGCTGCGATGACGTAATGAGTCATGGGTTGTGACCGCCAGGACCAATAGTAAAAAGACTTCCAGGCCGGCAATCAGGTATCTTGGTCCAACCGTAACCTTGTCGGCTAATAGTAGTTGTAAAAGTATTACGCAAAGCACCGCCAACTGGACGTGCCAGACCGGCTCTTTTTTTTCAGAAGGCACTACGAGTATCCTTTGGTTTTGGCAGTATATTCCGCCTAAGTTTCATACTGAAAAGTATACCATTAGTCGTTGACCATGTCGGTCAGCGTCAGAGCTTTGCAGACCGGGCAGGTGTCCTCGTACTCGTAGCGTCGCGACCATAGTCTTACTGCTCGTTTGAGGCCCATAATATCCATATAGCCAATTAAGTCTGCGAATAGTCGAACAATAGAGGCAATAAAACCGCCAAAGGTCAGGTTACCCCACTGAATAACCGACCAACGCGGTCCTACTGGTATGGCCGAAATAGGCTGAAACGGCTTGTAGGCGGCTATGGTACGGTCGTGAGCGATACTTTTCAGGTAATCGGCCACGTACTTGGCGTTATGAATAGCCGTCAGGGCCAAACCGCCGTAAGGCGTGGCGGCATTGTCGCCAATTACAAATGTATGTTCGTCTGCCCGCAAAAAGCCGTCTACAACCACTTTACCTCGATCGTCAAAACGGAACTGTTTGTCGTTAGCTTTAAAAAAGGGATTGTTGGTAACGCCGGCTGTCCAAATGACCGTGTGGGTCGGAATTGAGCAACTTCCGGCTATTAAGCTATTCTCGGTTTCCTGCATAACGCGGCATTTGGTCTGTACCTGTACGCCTAGCCGCTGCAGGCGTCTTTTAACAATTTTAGAAGCCTTTTTACTGGAACCGGGCAAGACCCTATCGGCCGCTTCAATTAGTTCAATATGGACTTTATCGCTTTTTAAATGATGGCGCTTGGCCATGCGGCTAAGGTAATAGCTCAGGGCGCTGGCTAATTCAACACCGGTTGGGCCGCCGCCCACCACAACGTAGTTTTTCTCCAGCGACTGGTCGTCAACCAGCTGCTGATGCAAATGGGCGCGCAAACGGTCGACCTCGCTGGCCGACTTCATGCCGAACGAGAATTTATCTAAGCCCTCAATTCCAAAG
Source organism: uncultured Candidatus Saccharibacteria bacterium (assembly GCA_964446365.1). Classification (GTDB taxonomy): domain Bacteria; phylum Patescibacteriota; class Saccharimonadia; order Saccharimonadales; family CAYVSP01; genus CAZSHK01. The sequence continues at coordinate 5,155 of CAYUOI010000042.1, forward strand.
TAGCTGGTTACAACCCCTAGTGCCAATACCGCAAAGTCGTAGTCGTATTCTGTACCGCCGCCGGTGGTTATAATTTGCTTTTGACGGTCAATTTTAAGCGCTCTGGCGTGAATAAGGTGCAGGTTAGGAATGTCCGACACAA
>CAYUOI010000043.1:0-5294 GCA_964446365.1 uncultured Candidatus Saccharibacteria bacterium
AAAATAGAGTTATACAACATAATGTTGACTTTTGTAAATATGTGTTTTATAATTAACGTAAACGTTGACAATTAACGGATAGGGAAGACCAGAATATGACCGAAAAATCCGAAACCAGCGCCAAACTCAATATTGAGAAGATTGTTAACGACGTCCTCGGAACGATTGACCGCGAGCGCGAACGCGAAATTGTTTCCCGCCGATATGGTTTATTCGATCGCAAGGAGACTTTGGAACAGATAGGGGAGTTACTGGGAATAACCCGCGAACGCGTCCGCCAGCTGGAAAAAGCCGTGGTTGCGCGACTAAAAAGTGCTGCCGATAACGGACTACCGCATATCAAAGACGTTCAAGCCGCCTTTACTGAAGAATTAAAAGCAATGGGCAATGTCGCCCGCATCAGTGAACTATCCAAGAAAGTAACCAAGGAAAACAACCGCCTAGACCAGGCCCGTGTATCATTCCTGGCTCAACTTAGCCCGGAACTAGTAGTTATTGATGATAACGACCATTTTTATCATGCCGTCGGCCTTAAAAGTGCCCACAACGAAAAAGCCATTCGCGATCAAGTACAGAAAATTATCGACGCCATTAAGCAAATAGGCGAACCGGCAGATATAGCCACAGTAGCCGAAAAAGTCAGCATGAACGACAGCAAGCATGTCGAAGCCCTGGCTAGCATTTCTAAGCACCTCGCTACCTTGAATGGCCGCTGGGGACTGATTAAATGGCCGCTAGTTAACCCTAAGAATATCCGCGACAAAATTTATGTCATCCTGAAAGAGAAGGGCAAGCACATGCACTTCAACGAAATTTCCGAAGCCATTAAGGATTCTGAGTTTAAGCGCAAAGATGTCACTACCCAGGCGATTCATAATGAACTTATTAAAGACAAACGCTTTGTGCTGATCGGGCGGGGAATTTATGCGCTAAGGGAATGGGGCTATAAGAAGGGAACCGTGGCCGATGTTATTTCTGAGGTACTGCGCAAAGAAGGTGGACCATTGCACCGGGATGAAATCGTCAAGCGCGTACTAAAGAGCCGCTATGTTAAAGAAACCACTATTCTATTGAACCTGCAGGGCAAGAGCCAGTTCAAGCGCGTCGCCAAGGCCACCTACGCCCTAGCCGAGTAAAATCCCGTGAGCGAGCTTACGCCTAATCCGGAAACAGAGCAACGCAAGGAACTGTTCCTGGCAAATTTATCTGACTTTATTATTGAGGCAGGGCAGAACGGGTGGGGTGCCGATGCGCCTCTGGTAGAAGACCCGCAACGCCCCGGCTTTAAAGAAATAGCGTACGAGCGCGGCGAATGGGAATACAGGGACAGCTACGCTGGCTACTACATGGCGCCTGGATCATCAGTTGTTTACTACAAGCAGCGTCCTGTCTGGTATATGACATACGGCGGCGAAGGCCAAAACCCTGAATTTTATGAAAAGGCTAAAAGCACCTATGCATTTTTAAGACGTGCCTTAATGCAGCCCGACATACGTTTTCCGGTCCGCGGACCGCTTGTCTTCAAGGAGGATGATGGTCGAAAAATGTATTGGCTCGATTATCAGGGTGATCTTGAGATGGGTGCCTGGACCGAAACTATACTGTTTGACCACAAAAAGCTATTTGGCCAGCGCGGCGATGTCGGCATTATTATCGATAAAGATGATAGCCGTAGCCCGGTTTATCCGTGGGATCTGTAATAATATGGCGCGCGAAACACTATACGATTTTACGATGAACGAGCACCAATTTTTATTGCAGCTAGCCGGTTCTGAGCATTTTGATCCTACAATTACCACTTTGTTAGCCGAAAACGGCCTAAACGGCTCAGCGCTAGGCCGTAGAATGCTTCACTTTACCGCTGATAGGCTTGACGCAAGAGGTATAACTGAATCAAAAAACAACAATGAATCAAGACAACACGGGATAAAGCGGGGTGGTGTAGGCGAAAGGCGGGTTTGGTTAACGAATCATGGTGCCGCTGTGCTATTAGACCATTTAGACGAACAAGTTCCACTAGTGTTTAATGCTGGCCATGGCTTATATTCAAAGTTCGATTTTAAGTAAACATTTTGCGAACAAGACAAAGTACACGTTATTAACAAAAGGCCGGCCTAAACGAACGGCACTTTTTGTGCGAGTGCAGTAGAAGCGGGGAGTAATAATAATTTACAAAACAAAAATTTAAATCGTCAGAAAATAGTCAGGTAAACATAGCAGCAGAGCACATATTCAACATATACATCATACGTCGTACAATGTATATTTTGCGTCTCGGTATATACGTTTATAGATGATTACCAATACCTTCCCGTTAGGGGAGTTAGTTCCTTATTTAGGCATTATGCGCGTCAGCTTCGTTTGCCCATGCTACCTTGTGTTGATATACCAACTTGTTCCAGGCTGTCTCGGTATAAGCCTTTTAAATACGTCTAGCGCCATAAAACTTTTCACGACACCACATAGTTTTCCACAACAAGTATTTGCTTTTTGCCACTTTTGTATCGTTGTATATGTCTGCCCCTTATCCTGCCCTAACCTGCTTATTTGACTTTTGCCTATCGTGATATGTTAATATAGTTTTTTTGTGACATATATCAAATAACTAAAAAAGAACAATTTGCGAACACTGAGTAGAGCAATGGGGAGATCGCTCGCGCTTTGCGTCTCAAGGCTGTTCCGCGCCTGTCCGCCCAAGCCGGACAGGGCTGCACTTAGCAAGACAAGCCTTTCGACCGCGAACCGCTCACTCCTACCCTATTTATAGAATAGCTTTTCTTCTACGCGAACATCCATATACTCGGCTGGTGTAATATGGCCCTGATCCAGCTTCTGTTTTGCCGCCAGGAAAGTGCCGACTTGCTGCCGGGCATCAAGAGAAGTGTTGAACTTAATAAAATAAGGCAAGCCCTCTAGATGAACGTCGACTTCGTTGGGCACTGGCGGCAAAGTAAGGTTTTGAATATGCTGTTGCTGCAATTTTAGCTGCGTATTCAAAGTATCAATAAAATCGATTTGCGTTAGTGGCAGGATTGGCTCGCCATCACGAACAGTTAAGCCGCTACTGTCGGTGACAACTGGTAATCCCCTAATAACATCCGGATTGGCGTCTTTACCTACTGCAATTGCTTTGCCATTGCTGGCAATTATAAAGCGGCCGTTGTTAGCCGTTAGCAACAAACTGGATTGAACTGCCGCCAATTCTACTACCGGGCGATGGCCTAGCAGCGGCAGTGTCACAGCTACCTCATTTAGTTCCGGAAACTGCTGCTTAAGTCCTTTTTCAACGGCACCAGTATCAACAGTTAATTTATTAGTATTAAACCAGGAACGACGCAGCAGTTTCTGGGCGGCTTGCTGATAAGTTTGAGGTGTTCTCAGGCCGACACCGCGCTGCGTGGTGGCGAGAGCCATTTTAGGGTTTGTGTCGAGCTTAAGCACGTAACCCAGACAAATTAGCACGGCAATTGCTGCTAGCAACGACGGAATATAATGCCAGTTGCGCTTAACTAGCTTTTTACCAGCACTAGCTTGACGGTTTGGGCTTGATTGCGGGCTGCTATAGTAGGAAAACACACCGCGTTTGTTAACGGACTGCCTACTGGAAGTGGGAATTTTTTTACTGGGTAGAAGTTTCATTAATAGTTTTATTAAAAGTTTTTATTAATAGCTTAGCTAGTTTGTCGGCGGCGTCTGGCTGAGCAAACGTGCGCAGCGTATTTGCTAACCGAGCCCTTTCGTCCGGCGAGCCGAGTAATTCGATAATGGCTTGCCGCAGCCCTTCCCCGCCCGCATCGTTTTCGGGCACAACTATTATAGCGCCGTGGGCCGCCAGTTGATCGGCATTTTTGAGCTGATGCCCCCCTGTTAATACCGGATTTGGCACGATTATACATGCTTTGCCCTGCAGGGCCAGCTCGGCAAGCGTTGTCGCCCCTGCCCTGGCAATCACCATGTCAGCCGCACCGGTGTAGCGATACATATCTTCAATAAAACCCCTAACAATAACATGTGGCCGAAGCTGAGCTTCAAGTAGCTCATCGTACAACTTATTCATTTTGGCTTCGTGCTCACGGCCTGTAGCGTGCACCAAAACAGCTCGCGGGTACTGTTTTAAAATCACCGGCATTTGTTGAGCAAGCCTTATATTTAAACCGTTTGCCCCTAAGCCGCCGCCGGTGGCAAGTATCACTTGCGAATCAGCGCTTATTTTCAATTCGGCCCTATAAGCCGCCCTCTGCTGCTCTGTCACGGCCTGATATTGTTCGGCCAGAGGCACGCCAACGTAAAATGTCTTGTCTGGCGGGTAGGGATAGGCCTCTCTGGGCATGGCAACGGCATGGGCTGCAGCGTTTTTAGCAATCAGACGGTTAGCCAGACTCGGCAAAGCGTCAAGATCAAGAGTTACATAGGGAACGTGACAAATGCGCGCCGCCCACCCTAAGGGCACGCCGCCTTTTATAAACACACCGTCAGCTTTAACTTTTTTAAGTACCCGCCTGGCCTGCAGCGTCCCCAGCAGTATTCTGAAGACATCCCGTATATTTTTAAGAAGTGTCGGAATATCCAGCAGCTGGCGCCAGCGCTCGCCATGATAGCGCCGCCATTTGCCGCCGCTTATAGACGTTACCTCGTCAATTACCCCACCTGGCCGCACCAGATCACCCAGCTTATCACCTTTCTGGCCGACATAGATTAGACGACAAGCCGGCATTTGATTTTTTAAGGCAGCCGCCACTGCCAGCACAGGCATTATGTGTCCGCCCGAACCACCCCCTGTTAAAACTATGGTTAAAGGCTTAGGGGCGACGGTTGGCGTAACTGACGGCGCTGATTCGGCCATGGTTGCGTTCCTCGCGGTTTCTAGGCGTTTCGTAAATCGTGTAACGGGAAATCTGAAAAGCCAGGCCGACGGCAGCGGTTGCGAAAATAAGACTGGTGCCGCCGTAGCTTATAAACGGCAAGGTAATGCCTTTTAATGGCAGCAATCCTATCATGGCACCAATATTAATGATGGCCTGGGTGCTCAACCACGCCAGGATTCCAGTAACAATTAAGCGGCTGTAATCATCGGGCGCGTGTTCAATAATATGTTTTAGCCGGGCAAAAAACGCCGCGAAAAGAGCCAACAAAACAGTCACACCTAAAAAGCCGAACTTCTCGGCGTAGATAGCAAATATAGAATCGTTAGCCGCCTCTGGCTGATAGCCGTAGGCCTGATCACTCTTGGCCAGACCCAGCCCGAACTTTCCGCCCGAAGCAACCGAAATTAACGCTTCACAGGCTTGATAACC
>CAYUOI010000044.1:0-5221 GCA_964446365.1 uncultured Candidatus Saccharibacteria bacterium
GTTGTATTACTTCTTTACTAGCGGCCATAAATATAACAAGCCGTTAGTATATCAGCTAAGGTGTTAATTTGCAAAGAGAAAATCAGGTTTTTCTACCTGTTGATTTTTGACGGCGCAACTTACCTAAAAGACGGCGCCGCTTTGGCGGCAAATCTTCCATTGTTGTCTCGGAACCAGTGAAGAATTCCGGCGCAGTATACTGATCATAAGTAACCATCAATGCTCTTGATTCCAAAGCACGTAACGTCTCTAATGCTACCGCTACCAGAATTAATACGCTGGTACCGCCGATGGCGATGTTAGTTTTGAGGAATATCTGGGCAATTATTGGCATCAGCGCTAATAATCCCAAGCTAAGTGCTCCGAAAAGATTTAGACGGTTTACGACTTTACTCAAGTAAGATTCAGTTTCCTCGCCAGAGCGGATGCCTTCAATAAAGCCACCCTGTTTCTGTAGGTTTTCTGCGATTTCCTTGGCATTGAAAGTAATACTTGTATAGAAAAATGTGAAGACAAAAACGAGAGCAAAGTATGTGAGCGGGTATATATAGGGAGTAAATCCATGCTGCGAAAAGGTTTGAGCGCTTGGCGTCTGGAACCACTGTACGAGATGGGCCCCCCACTCTTGCAAGCGCTGACTTTTACCGCCAGACATCAATTGCCCGGCAAAGCTCGGTACGCTTAGAAATGCAACTGCAAAAATAATCGGAATAACACCAGCTGTGATTAGTTTAACCGGCAGAATAGTAGTCACGCCGCCGTAGGTACGATTACCTTGAACCCTTTTGGCGTAGTTGATTGTTATTTGCCTGGACGCCTCATTTAGTTTGACCACCAATATAGTAACGATAATCACTACGACCAGTATTAGAACTCCGTAGAGTAGCTCCTTGCTGTTGACCGGTAGAGTGTGTCCGAAGACAACAAAACGCTTTGATTTATCAACCACGGAGCTTAGAACGCTAACTATAGTCTGTGGTAACCGGCTAACAATACCAACCGTAATTAACAGAGAGATACCATTGCCTATTCCCTGTTCAGTTATAAGCTCTCCCAGCCACATCAATATCATCGCGCCGCCCGTTAAAGCGGCGACCATTAGAACCCATTGAGCTAGCGAAGTGTTGGCAGTAATATCGCCCAAACCACCGATGCTTGAAGCTGTTTGCCGAACAAGGTATAGGGCGCCGACCGATTGTATTATGGCCAGCGGGAAAGTCAGCATGCGCGTATATTGATTGATCTTCTTGCGGCCAAATTCTCCCTCATTGTTAAGCGCTTCTAGCTGTGGTATTGCCTTAGTCAGCAACTGCATAATAATCGATGCATTAATGTAAGGTCCAAGTCCGACAAGCATAATTGAAAAATTAGCCAGCGCGCCTCCGGAAAGTACATCTATAAATTTCAAAAACTGGGGTGTTTGAGAAGAAGTGAACAGGTTTTGCAAAACCTGTTTCAGGGTCTCAGGATTGCTTAAAGGTACGGGAATGTGGGCAAATACTCGGAAAACTAAAAGCATACCAAGAACAGCCAAAATACGCTTGCGCATATCGGCGTTTTTGAGTGATTGCAGGATTACTTTCCAGCTCAAACTTCTACCCTCATTCCGGTTTATTTAAACACAGGAAGCGTCCAAAACGAAGCTACGCTTTGGCCGTGGCTAACTTGTCGGACTTGGCCTTTTTTTCACGGCCTACTTGCGGTGTTTGCGTAAAACTGCCGCCAGTGCTTTCGATTAGCTTTATCGCCCCGGTACTGGCTGACTGCAACTTTACGTTGTGCTTTTTGGTCAAATCACCTTTTGCCAGCAACTTTACTTTCGTGTTCGGGTTGCTGACAAGTCCTGCCGCAGCTAATACCTTATTAGTAATATCAGTGCCCAGGCTCTGTAACTGGCCGGTATAAACCGTTTCTACGGTTGGTCGATGGCTTTTAAAGCCGCGTAATTTGGGTAGGCGTTGCAGTAATGGATTTTGGCCACCTTCAAATCCTGGTTTTTTCGAAGAGCCAGTTCGTGACTTCTGGCCTTTGGTACCGCGTCCGGCGGTCTTGCCCTGACCAGCCGCGATGCCGCGCCCTACCCGGCGGCGAGCCTTGGTGCCGACGACCTGTAGCTCATTATATTTCATACTTTAACCTCGGCTTTAGACTTTTTAGCTCGTGGCACCGATGTTATCCAGTCTTTGGCCGGAACCATTTCTTTAAGAGCCAGTATAGTTGCGTAGGCGGTGTTAGTTTTATTGGTTGAACCAAGGGACTTACTGAGTGCATTGCTGACACCAGCGACCTCTAAAACGGTGCGAACGACTCCGCCGGCTATTAGACCCGTACCCGGGGCTGCCGGCTTAAGTAGAATGCGGGCGCCGCCAACTTTAGCTTCCTGGTCGTGCGGTAATGTTCCGTTATATAGAGGCACGCTTATGAAGTGTTTTTTGGCGACTTCTACGGCTTTGGTGACGGCGGCTGTAACATCGGCACCTTTGGCGCTGCCAATACCGACTTTGCCTTTACGGTCACCAACAACAACCAGGGCACGAAAGCGGAAACGACGTCCGCCCTTAACTACGCGGGCCACACGGTCAACATGCACCACGCGCTCGTCAAATTGCTTTTCTTCCGGATTAACATTTCGTCGATCGCGTCGATCGCGTTGCTGGTCAGCCATCTAAAACTCCAATCCTTGTTCGCGGGCAGCGTCTGCCAGGGCCTTAACACGGCCATGATATAGACGACCGCTGCGATCAAATACGACGCGATTTATTTTAACTTTCTTAGCCTTATTCGCTATTTCGGCGCCAACCCACGTCGCTTGCTCGGTTAAGCTGCCGGTTGTATCTTTCTTGCCTACAGTACTAACAGAAGCTATGGTCAGGTGCTTAGTATCATCGACTAGCTGGGCGCTAACATGACGGTTACTGATATGTACGGTTAAACGGGGCCGCTCAGTAGTACCAGAAACAACGGCTCGTACGCGGTTCTTGCGCAGTTTCTGATTTCGAAGTTTATCGGTTAATCTGTTCATTATTTATCCTTACCGCTCTTGCCGCTTTTACGGATGATGCGTTCACCGACATATTTAATGCCTTTGCCCTTATAAGGTTCAGGTTTCTTCAGCGACCGGATTTCGGCGGCAACTTGGCCAACCTGTTGCTTATCAATCCCGCTAATTGTAATAACATTCTGCTCCACCTTAGCCGTAATGCCGGCCGGAATAGGATAGAGTACTTCATGCGATTTGCCAATATTAAACTTTAAATCCTGACCGGCGAGCGCTACGCGGTAACCGACACCATTAAGTTCAAGCTTTTTCTCAAAGCCTTCGGATACGCCAGTTACCATATTTTGCACAAGAGCGCGCATTAAACCGTGTTTTGCTCGGTTGACGGGCTCATCATTAGCCCGTGAAACTACAATCGCATCATTTTCCTGCTTCAGAGCGATGCCGTCCAGCATAATCTGCTCCAAACTACCTTTGGTGCCTTGTACGGCAACTTTTTGGTTATCCAGCGTAACGGTTACGCCGCCGGGAATTTTAACTGGTAACTTACCTACGCGAGACATCTTAATACACCTTACAAATTAATTCACCGCCCAAGCGCTGGGCTTTAGCGTCATCGCCGGTCATCATACCTTTTGAGGTAGAAATTATAACCAGACCGCGACCGCGTTTTACTACCGGTATGTCGGCTACACCGGCATAGGCTCGCCGACCGGGCTTACTCAAACGCACTATTTCAGTAATGCGGGCATTGCTATCGGGATTGTTTAGCTCTAGCACCAGGAATTTGCGGCCTTCAACGACATCTATCTGGACGTTATCGATAAATTTACGAGCCTTTAGCAGCTGCGCAACTGATTCTTTTACTTTGGAATGCGGCAGACGAACCTCGTTTTTGCGCACGGCAATAGCGTTTCGGATTCGGGATAGCATATCTGCGATTGGGTCAGTGGATACCATAATTACTCCTTACCAGCTCGATTTCGTTACGCCGGGTATTTCGCCCTTGCTTGCATGTTCTCGGAAAGATATACGGCTCAGACCAAAAGTGCGCATGTAGCCGCGCGGGCGGCCGGTTTCGGTATCGCGGTTCTTTAGGCGGGTGGGCGAACTGTTACGTGGCAGCTTGTGCAAACCTTCCTGGTCGCCCAGGCGCTTTAATTCGGCACGCTTGTCTGCATACTTCTCATGCATAGCACGGCGCTTTAGATCTCTTGCAATACTTGATTTCTTAGCCATTACTGATTCTCCTTTTCAAACGGCATACCAAATTTTTCTAATAATGCTTTAGCGTGCGCCTGTTCCATAGCTTTAATTACGAAGATTACTTGTAATCCGTGCTGCGTAGTAGTGTCTTCAAAAGTTAGTTCTGGGAATACAGACTGTTCAACAAAACCAATTGCGTAATTTCCTTGCTTATCAAATGCTCGGTTGCTTACGCCGTGGAAATCACGCAAACGCGGTAAAACAACATTAATTAATCTATCGATAAATTCATACATGCGTTCACCGCGTAAAGTAACCTTCAGGCCAATCTTATTACCCTCACGCAATTTAAAGCTAGCTATGGAAAGTTTGGCTATGGTCTCGATAGGCTGCTGGCCGGTTATTTTGCGAAGTGTGTTTGCGGCGGCTTCCATGTATTTCTTGTCATCCTTGGCGCGGCCCAAACCAACATTAACGACGACTTTTTCTAGCTTTGGCGCTTCATGGCGGTTCTTAAGCTTTAATTCCTTAACTAATTCATCGACTGTAGTAGCGTTGTATTGCTGCTTAAGTCTGGCGTTGGTATTTGCCTTGGTCGCAGTAGCCATTATTTCTTACCTTCTTTAGCCTTAACGGGAACTGGTACGTCTTTACCGCTTAGTTTAAATACACGCGACTTAGTACCGTCTTTTGTCAGTTTGTAACCAATCCGGCTAGGTTTTTTCTTGGTTGGCTCTAAAATTCCAACCTTAGAAACCCATAGCGGCTTGTTAATCTCAATGATACCGCCCTGCGGCCGGTTACGATCGGGTTTAATATGTCTTTTGACTATATTAATGCCTTCAACCGTTACCTTATTGTCGCGCGGGTGTGTGGCCAGAACTTTACCGGTTTTACCCTTGAATTTGCCCGAGCGTACCATGACGGTGTCGCCCTTTTTAAGCCGGATTTTATAGATTTTGTCGCTCATAGTACCTCCGGCGCTAAGCTGATTATCTTAGCGTAGCCGCGCTCACG
>CAYUOI010000045.1:0-5204 GCA_964446365.1 uncultured Candidatus Saccharibacteria bacterium
TAGCCGCATATTGACCACCCAGCAGGAAAAACATATTGACCATAACCACACCGGCCACAAACAGCCAGAAACCGAGGGTGTTTAGAAACGGCGATGCCAGATCGCGGGTGCCTATCTGCAGCGGCACGATGAAGTTTATCAATCCAAAAATAAGAGCCATTGCCACAAAGAAAACCATGATATTACCGTGAGCCGTAAAAATCTGCTGGAAGTGATCCGATGAAAGATAGCCATGGGAGGCACCGGAAGATAAAGCCTGCTGAAGCCAGATCATAATGGCGTCCAGTCCGCCGCGCAGCAGCATAAACCCGCCAACCATGAAGTACATGATGCCGATTTTTTTGGGGTCGGTACTGGTCAGCCATTCCCGCCAAAGCCATTTCCAGCGATGTGTGTAAGACAGAAAGAACATTATCGCTACGGCCAAAAATATAAAGGCGAAAGACCCGCCCATAGTGAACCATTCATGTGGAAGATCCTGCCAGGTCAGTTTGCCAAGCAGCAGCTCTTTCATAGCGCCTCCACGTGGTGATGGTGCGAGCCAGCGTATTTAGCAATAATTGAGCTGTAAAGCAGAGGTTCAGGGTCGGAATAAAACGCGGTTTGATTATTCTGGCTAGGCAGTAACAGTTGCCGATAGGCTGCGTTGTCTAGAATGGATGGAGACTGCTGGACCTGCTGCACCCACGCATCAAAATCCGGCCGGCTCGTCGCATGAGTAATGAAACGCATGCCGGCAAAACCGGCGCCGCTAATTTCGGCGGCGCTGCCCTGGTACTGCCCTGCCGATTTAGCCATAAGATTCAGCCGGTTCTGATGGCCGGTCATGGCGTATAACTGGCCGCCAAGTTGTGGTATCCAGAAAGAGTTCATAGGGGCCTCGTCGGCCGTCAGCTCAAACTGCACCGGTGTATCAACCGGCATCTCGACATAATTAACCGTGGCGATGCCTTGCTCGGGATAGATAAACAACCATTTCCAACGCAAGGCTACAACCTGTACAGTCATGGGCGCATTAGCCGACTGGATTTCTCTTTGCGGTTCTAGCTTCTGAGTAGCCGGCAACATATTCGAGGCTAGCGCCAGCACTACCAGACTGGGTATAGACCAAAAGAAAAGAGCGCTTACTTTACTGTTACGGGAATGGTGATTAACGACGGCGTACCTGCTGCCTTCGCGGTAGCGCCAGGCAAAAAAGTAAAATAGAAATAATGCCGGAACGGCAATGACCAGCATAATCAAAATAGATACCATCATCAAACGGTGCTGCTGGTCGGCAATTATGCCCCTGGGATTGAACAAAACAAGATTATGTCCGCGCAACAGCATGCCGATAATTAAAAATAATCCTATAGCCAATATTAAGACCAACCATAATGGCTGGCTATGACCGGCAAGTTTTTTGCTTTTTGACATACCCAAAAGACGCCTTAAATACCATAACCACTATAGCAGTTTCTCTTCTTAGAATCTACGCGTGCTAGACTGTGCTCATGAGTCTTAAAGCTTACTATCGGCTGACAAAACCCGGCATAATTTACGGTAATCTTCTAACCACCGCTAGTGGTTTCGTGTTAGCCTGCCAGTTTCATATTAATTATGGACTGCTGCTGGCTACACTTTCCGGAATTGCTCTGGTGATTGCTTCGGCCTGCGTCTTTAACAATTTGATTGACCGTGGCATTGACGTTCTGATGGAACGCACCAAAAAACGGGCCCTGGTTATCGGTAGCATAAACGAACACGCCGCCAGCTTTTATGCCATTATTCTCGGCGCCCTCGGTTTTTCTATTCTGGCTTTGCACACAAATATGCTGACCGTTATTCTTGGTGTCATCGCTTTTTTGGATTACGTAATTTTGTATGGAATTGCCAAGCGGCGTTGGGTAGCCGGTACAGTTGTGGGCAGCGTTGCCGGCGCTATGCCAATGGTGGCCGGCTATACAGCCGTAACAAATAGTCTCGATGGAGCAGCAATTTTGCTTTTTATAATTATGGTTTGTTGGCAGATGCCGCATTTTTACGCCATTGCCATGTACCGTTACAAAGATTACAAGGCTGCAGGCCTACCGGTTCTGCCGGTAAAGCGAAGCATGGCCCACGCCCGCATCCAAATTATGGCTTATATTGTGGCCTTCACGCTGGCAGCAATCGGCTTAAGTGTGCTGCACTACACCGGTGTTATCTACGCCATTCTAGTTGGGCTGCTTGGTATTGCCTGGTTCGCACGTGGCCTGCAGGGCTATGAAATTACCGACGACAGCCGCTGGGGTCGTAAAATGTTCCTTTTTTCGCTTATCGTCATTCTAGCCATAAGCATTCTTATTCCATTAGGTGCGCTGTTGCCGTAAACTAATAAAATGCTTGCTTTGCTTCACGTCTCTATTGCCCTCAGCAGTATTTTTTATATGGCCTACGTTTTGTGGCGGCCGTCTAAGCCGAAAATGGCCGGTGCCGGTTCGCTGGTGGCTCTAACTGTTACATCTGGCGTATTTCTGGTTATAGAAACCCGCACTCCGCTAATGAATGTTTGTACTATTGGACTTATTTATATAGGTGGTATGGCTGCTGCCTTGCTACTGACGTACTATCGTATAGTTCATAAACAAAATTTAGACCAGAGCGAATAGTTGCCTATCTGTTGCGCTTGTGCTTACATATGAAGCATAAGCATTAACCGAAAGGCTCCCGATGCCAGCTAAAAAAATCAGTGCGACCGAAAAAAGCCTGTACGCCTGGGCAGTACTAAGAATAAGTTTGGGCATCACATTTTTGTGGGCCTTTTTTGATAAGTTATATGGTCTAGGTTTTAGCACCTGCCGTGACGCTAAGACAATGGCAATTACGCGCAGCTGCAAAGCAGCCTGGATTAGCGGCGGATCGCCAACCAAAGGCTTTTTATCGCACGCTACCAAAGGACCGATGGCTAGTTTCTACCAAAATTTGAGCGGACACGTTTGGGTTGATGTGCTTTTTATGGCCGGACTGTTGGGCCTTGGCATTGCCCTGTCGCTTGGCATCGGCATGCGCGTTGCCGTAGTAACCGGCGCCGCGTTATTACTAATGATGTGGTCGGCAGCGCTTTGGCCAGCCAATAATCCATTTCTAGATGAGCATTTAATTTACATTGTCATTTTGTTCGGCTTATTCCACGTCAACAAGCAGCAAAAATGGGGACTGCGCAATTGGTGGGTCAAGCAAGACCTAGTCAAACGCTTCCCAGTTTTAGAGTAAGTTAAAAGTGCTCTCTTATGTGGGCCATGGAATAGTCCCAGTCGCTGGTGGCTTTAACATGCGGGTTAAATATATTGTCCGGATCAAAAATATGTTTGAGCTCTTTAAAATGACCGACCATTTTTTTGCCATACATTTGCTCTAGCCAGGGTCCGCGGATCAGCCCGTCGTTGTGCTCGCCGGATAACGAACCCTTATAGCGAAGTACCAGCTCATTTACTTCGCGCATTGCCGGCTCCAGCTTGGCGCGCTCTTTGGGATCTTCAATTTTCATCAGAGGAATAATATGGAAATTGCCGTCGCCCATGTGCCCAGCCACTGTCGCCATTAGCTTATATTTATTAACTATCTTACGCAGTTTCGGCAAAAAGGCCGGTAGCTGATAGGGCGGCACAACCAGGTCGTCAATAAACGGTGCAGTGTGTTTATCCTTAACTTTTTTACGCAGTAGATTGAAGCTCTCGCGGCGCATAATACGGAACTTCCAGGCTTTATCGCTGGTTTCGTCTTCTTCAATCGCTTCCATGTGATATGGCTCAAGGATTTTTTTGAGGGCGTCGAGCTTAGCGGTTACTTCGGCCTGGGTACTGCTGGTAAATTCCACCAACAAGATAAGTTTCGGAACGCCTTTAAATAAAATCAGCGCGTCGGGAATTAGCTGAATCGCCAGCTTAATCATCTTTTTCCATCCAAGGGTCTTTCTAAAAAACGGGAAAAACTTGATGGACAAATTAAGCGTGTAGTTATCAAACGATTCAAAGCTGGTTGGGTGCTGGGTAAGCACCGTGTTGATAATGTCGCCAAGTCCGTCCATGTTTTTCATGAAGCAAACTAACACGCCCGAGTAAAGCTCGGTCGGTACTAACTTAAATTCAATGTCAGTAATTAGACCGAGCGTACCCTGCGAGCCAACAAAAGCTTTAGTCAAATCAAAAATACCGGTTTCGCGGTCCCAGATATCCCAGAGATTATAGCCGGTGGAATTTTTAGACACCCGCGGCTTGGCGGCCTTAATAGCATCGTAATGCGTCTCGACCAGCTCAAATACCTGGCGGTATATCTCGCCTTCGAAGTCTTTTTGCAGTATCTTTTTCTCCAGCTCTTTACGGTTGAGCGGCTGCACTGTGTATTCATTGCCGTCGCCCAGAACCACTTTTAGTTTTTTGACAAAATTAATTGTTTTGCCGTAACGCAGGCTCATTTCACCGCCGGAATTGTTGGCGACCATGCCACCAACCGTGCAAAGCTCGCGTGAAGCCGGAAAACTGGGCATTAGGGCGTGGTATTTTAGCGTGTGCGGTTCAAAATTTCGGTAATAGACACCAGGCTGGACTTTTGCATGGGTAGCGCTGACGTGCTCAATTTCCTTAAAGTGCTTGGTAAAATCCAGTACTATTGATTCGCCAATGGCCGCCCCTGACATATCAGTACCGGCGCTACGGGCCGTAATGGCTAGGTTTGGATTGCTCGGCTTATTTAGTGAGACAAACGACACTAGTTTCTTTAAATCGCTGACATCCTTGGGCGACACAATAATTTGCGGCCGGACTTCAAACAGGCTGGCATCGTGGCTATAAAAATCCAATGCTTCAGGCGTATTACTGACCTCGCCTTTAACAATCTTTTTTAGCTCATTTTTGAGATCCATTGCTACCATGATACAGAGATAAAGTTCTTATGGCTAGCCAAGGTTGACGTGCCACGCTACACTGTTAGGCAATGGCCAAAAGAAATATGCATCTAGTTATTGTGGGCGGCGGCTTTGGCGGCATTAAGCTGGCACGTTCCTTAAGCGGTGTGGACGGTATTCAGATGACCCTTATTTCAGACCAACTTGATTTCCGTTACGCACCTGCCCTGTATCGCACCGCCACCGGACACCGTAATAAAGAGTCGAGCGTTCCGCTTAAAACACTTGTGTCGGACATTCCTAACCTGCACCTTATTCACGCCAGAGCGCTTAAAATTGA
>CAYUOI010000046.1:0-5200 GCA_964446365.1 uncultured Candidatus Saccharibacteria bacterium
TTTCGAGAAAGACTACCGGCACATGGTCGTCGATTACATGCTGGCCGAATATAAAGCCGGCCGTACGCCCAACCCGGACGTGATGTGTAACCAGGAAGTTAAATTTAAGCTGTTTCTAAAAACGGCGCTGAGTGACGGCGCCGATCTGATTGCCACCGGCCACTACGCTCGAATAAAAAACGGCCAATTGCTAACCGCCAAAAACATGGAAAAAGATCAGACCTATTTTTTGTACCGTGTTACGGAAGAAGCATTAAAGAAGTCGCTAATGCCGATTGGTGAATTTAAGACCAAAGTCGAGGTCCGGGAACTAGCTACGAGTCTAGGACTGACGACGGCTGACAAAAAAGACAGCCAGGGTATTTGTTTTGTGGGCTCGGTCGGCATTCGTGAATTTTTAAGCAACTACATAAAGACCAAGCCGGGTAAAATTGTTGACCAAGATGGCCAGGAAATTGGCCAGCACGACGGCGCTATTTTTTACACCATTGGCCAACGCCATGGCCTTAATGTCGGCGGCGGACTGCCGTATTACGTAACCGGCAAGGATATGAAGAAAAACGAAGTTTATGTAACGACTAATCTTGACGATAAAAAGTTGTGGCACGATGAAATTGTACTGACCGACATTCACTGGATTAATGGTGAACCTGATTTATCCTTATCATACGCTGTTCGTACTCGCTACCGCGAGGCGCTCATTAAGTCGAAACTGGAAAAAGATATAAAAGGTTTAAATCTAAAGCTCTATGAACCGGTCCGCGCCGTCACTGCCGGCCAATCAGCCGTTATTTATGATGGCGACCGGGTGCTCGGCGGCGGCATCATCTGTTAGAATGGTACGGAAATGACAGCACAGGAAATCAGACAGCTTTACTTAAAATTCTTCGAAGATAGGGAACATAAAGTTATTCCTCGTGCGCTACTAGTGCCCCAAAATGATCCCACGACGCTTTTCACTGGTTCTGGCATGCAACCGCTAATTCCGTACTTGCTGGGTGAACCTCACCAAGACGGCAGAAGGCTGGTTGATAGCCAAACCGTATTGCGCGCCCAAGATATAGAAGAAATCGGCGACAACCGCCACACCACTTTTTTTGAAATGTTAGGTAACTGGTCATTAGGTGATTATTTCAAGCCGGAGCAAATACCATGGTTTTGGGAGTTCATGATTGATAAAGTTGGCTTAGATCCAAAACGCGTCTTTATTACCTGTTTTATAGGTGACGAAGAAGCCGGTATCCCAAAAGACAATGAAAGCGCAGATATTTGGGAAAGGCTTTTTGAAAAGGCCGGGATTGATACCAAGCGCGTTGATATTGGAACCGAAGAACAGGGCTTTGATATAGGCGAACAAAACGGACGGATATTTTTCTACGGAGATAAAAACTGGTGGTGCCGGGCAGGCAAGGCCAAAGATATGCCAGTTGGTGAACCGGGCGGGCCGGATACCGAGATGTTTTATCTATTTCCAGATGTCCAGCACAACCCTGAATACGGTAAGCTCTGCCATCCAAACTGCGATTGCGGCCGCTATATAGAAGTCGGCAATAGTGTCTTTATGGAATATATAAAAACAGAAAGGGGCTTTGAAAAACTCCCCAAACAGAACGTGGACTTTGGCGGCGGGCTGGAACGCATTGCCCAAGCCGCCCTGGACAGCCCTGACATGTTTAAAATCAGTCTGCTATGGCCGATTATTGAAGCGCTCGAGAAATTATCGGGCAAAACTTACGATACTCACACTAACGCTATGCGCGTCATCGCCGACCACCTGCGCGCCGCTACTTTCTTGGCAGTTGACGGAGTGGCGCCAAGCAATAAGGAGCAGGGCTATGTAATGCGCCGGTTGATGCGCCGGGCCATTCGTTATGCTTTCGATCTAGGCATCGAGCAGAATTTTCTTGAGAAGGTAGTGCCGGTTATAGCTGATTTATACCATGACGATTTTCCGGAAGTAGCTAAGAACCGTGACAAAGTCATTGAGATTCTAGTCAAAGAAGAAAAAGTCTTTCGCCAAACGCTGCGTAAAGGCGTCAAGGAATTACAAAAAATGGGTACACAAGGACAACTGAACGGAGCAAGTATCTTTACGCTCTATGATACCTATGGCTTCCCAGTTGAGTTGAGCGTAGAAGAGGCCGCCCTGCAGAACATAAAAGTATCGGACAACTGGCAAAAAGAGTTCGATACTATGATGACTGAACAGCGCAAACGGTCGCAAACTGCAGGCAAGGGCACATTCAAGGGCGGGCTAGGCGGCCAGACGTTGCAGCATAAGAAATACCACACCGCGACGCACCTGATGTACCAGGCGCTGCGCGACGTTTTGGGCGATCATGTTGTCCAGCGAGGCTCAAACATTACCGAAGAACGGCTGCGCTTTGATTTTAGCCATCCTGAAAAGATGACGGCGGAGCAAATCAAACAGGTGGAAGATATTGTTAACGAACAAATCCAAAAAGACCTTAAGATTTCCTGGGCTGAATATCCCACCTCTGAAGCAACTGGCAAACTCGGTGCCCTGGGCCAATTCGGCGACCGTTACGGCGATACCGTAAAAGTTTATAAAATGATTGCCGACGGAGCCGATAAGCCGTTTAGCTTTGAAATCTGCGGCGGGCCGCACGTTGACCATACGCTACAGTTAGCCGAAAACGGCCAGAAGTTCAAAATTATGAAAGAAGAATCCAGCGCGGCCGGAATTCGCAGAATCAAAGCGGTACTTTGTTAAGATTTAACTGTAGACTAGCTCAAAACCTTTTTGTTTGGCTAGTTCAATTGAAACCAAGCCGAACTGATTTTCTTTAATTACACTGCTGAAATCGTCTTTTTCAAATGGTTGGCGTCCTAACGCCAGGTTCACATTACTTGAAATTTGTTGTAGTAAATCTATGGTAAACCGGATATTTCCAGACCATACCTCTGTAAATTTCTCTAAAATACTAGGATCGTCACTTTCTGGGTCGTAGGCTGAAATGAATCCGGCAATAGCCGAGTCGACTTCTTGCAGACGGGTAATAGTCGGCATAATCATATCAATATTCTGCCCAAAAATAAGTGCATGGCGCAGCTCGCCGTCTTTTAGCAAACCGTCACTTTCGGCCCCTATATTCTTCCTGGTTATCGATTTTCCAGAACGTAAAGTCTCCAGATAATCTCGGATCATTCGGGGCGGCGCAGCACAGACGGTTTTAGAACCCACCAGCGAACCCTCTTCTTCGGCGGCTGCCATCATCACCTCGGCTGGCGGGAGGAGTTGGATAATATTGCCGCGGGCGAAAGCGCCTATTGCGCCAATGGAACCAGAAGCACAGTTGGCGCCAACCACGATGTGTTGCGGCAGTTGGTCCGCCGGCACCGGGTTTTCGGCTCTATTTACTAAGTATTTTGGCAAATATTGCAGAGCCGCGAAAATATTAAGTCCATCCAGCACCGTTAATTCATAATCTTCTGGCTTTTCGTTCATGTAAGCGTCCCTTACTGCTAAGGTCAGCTTACGGACGCGGGCATAAGACTCAAACAATCGGTCCCGTTCCAAACCACTCATCGGCATTTCATGGGGTTGGCCGTCCGGGTATCGGCTTGGGCTATCGCTGTACGGACAGGCTTGGTAGGCAAAATCAATATCAACCGGCACGGTTTCGCCGCGGTCACTATTCAGTGGCACGCCGGTTACATCTCGGATAAAATAGCCGGACTTTAAAACGTCATTAAGCTCCATGTGCGGAGCTGTCTCGGTTGTATCTGGAAAGGTCACGACACGCATTCTCATATTCTACAATAAACAAGTAATTAATGCAAACTTTTAAGGTGTTACTAAGACTGCCGTGTGATATAATCATTAGGATTATGCTTGATAAAGTTAAGTCGCTCGGCAAGCAAGCTGTCAGCCGGGCCAAAACAAAAAAGAAGAACACCGCCGAACACATCGTGGCTTTAGATATTGGTACCGAATTTGTTAAGGCCTTAATCGGCCAGGTGGTTGACGACAAAATTGAAATCCTAGGTGTCGGCCGCGCCCACCAGGGTCTGACAGACATGCAGGCCGGTGCTATTTCCGATATAGCCGCCGTAGTAGCCAATTGCGATAAGGCTTTGAACGACGCCGAACAACAGGCCGGCGTTAGCGTGCGCACAGCTGTCATAGGCATTGCCGGCGAGCTGGTTAAGGGCACTACTACTACCATTCGTGCCAACCGCAAAAGCGCCGACAAGCCATTGGATATGGCCGAGGTTGAACGCATTATTGGCATGGTACAGGAACGGGCCAGCGAACGTGCCCGCAAACAGCTGGCTTGGGAACTGGGCGGCAAAGATGTCGAGATCCGCATGGTTAACAGCGCTTTAGTTAGTCTTGAAATTGACGGCTATAAAGTTACTAATCCGGTCGGCTTTCAGGGTAAAGAAGTTGTGGTGCAACTTTACACGGCCTTCGCTCCTTTGATTCACATCGGCGCCCTGGAACGAACGGCACATGAATTAGATTTAGACCTTCTAGCGGTTGCCGCTGAACCCTTTGCTGTGGCTCGTTCGGTAATTGGTGATGACCCGAACGCCAACATGAGCGCCATTCTGATGGATGTCGGCGGCGGCACAACCGATATTGCTGTCATTAACGACGGCGGCGTTCAAGGCACCAAAATGTTCGGCATTGGCGGCCGGGCCTATACGCGCGCCATCGAAAAAGAGATGGGAGTGGAATTTGACCAGGCCGAGGCAGCCAAACTGGCGATCGGTACCAATAAGCTTCCGCAGAAGAAAGTCGGCGAAATAGAAACAGCACTAAACAAGACGCTTGACGTGTGGATGGGCGGCGTTGAACTGGCTTTGGGCGAATTTGATAAGCTTGATCATTTGCCGCATAAGCTACTGCTTTGCGGCGGTGGATCCAGCCTTGACCTACTGATGGAACGGCTCGAAGAGGGCAAATGGTACCGCAGCCTGCCGTTTACCCGTAAACCCAGCGTCCAACACATCCAGCCCGAGCAGGTGGTCGGCATCGTTGACAAAACCGGATCGGTAAACGACCATACATTCATAACCGCAATGGGTTTGCTGCGGGTTGGCCTGGACACCATGCATCAAACAGGTGGCGGTGCCAACGGCAGCATTAAAGAAAGAATTGACCGCATCTTGAAAGTTTAACCATGGCTAACTCACCCGAAAAAGACACCATTTATATCGACGTCGACGATGA
>CAYUOI010000047.1:0-5118 GCA_964446365.1 uncultured Candidatus Saccharibacteria bacterium
TTTCGTCGCGGGTAAACTGGCCGGTATAGATGACCAGTTCGACATTACCCAGCTGTAACATATCGTCGGTATCAGTTTCGGAAGTGGCTACTTTAGCAGCCGGCGTAACAGCCTTGCCGCCGAAGATGGCTGATAGCGGCGGGTAGTGATCATACTGTTGGTTAACCTCGTAATATAAGCGGTTGTTATTGGTGTCGGATGAAATAATGCCAATACTAAGTAGATTGGCTAACTCGCGTCTGACCGAGTTAATTTGCTCGTCAATTTTCCGGGTAATTTCGCGGACGTAAAATGAACGATTGGGATTACTATAGAACAACTGCAGCAGCTTAACCCTCGTCTTGCTCCCAAATAATTGCTCGATCATGAACCCATTGTAACAGACTAAAGTGCTTATGTTATCTGAAAAGTGTTCATTAGTGTTGTTGTTAAGTCTACGATTCTATTGGGGCCGCTGACCCATTGAATACTTTTGTTTCGCCTAAACCAGGTGCGTTGGCGTTTGGCATAAGCCAAGCTATTTTTAATGATCAAATCTTTTGTTTGCTCCAGGTCCTGGGTGCATTCAAAAAATGGTTGCCATTCTTTATAGCCGACGGCGCTCATAGATTCAACTTCCCAACCATATCTGTCGGCAAGCCGCTTGGCTTCTTTGTCTAATCCCGCTTCGATCATCTGTTCTACGCGCTGCGCCAGGCGCTTCTTCAGTTCTTCCCTATCTATCTTGATGCCTATTAATAACGCCCCCGGCAAAAGGGCTTGTTTATTAGCGGGTGTGCCGCCGGTTTCTAAAGCTCTTATAAGGTGGCGCGGGTTTTTGCCATTGGCGGGCAGCGCTATGCCCTCGGCTTTTAGTTGAGACTGCAATTGTTCGACGCTAAGTTTCTGCAGTTCCGCTCGGCGCGAAGCATCAGCCGGAGCATTGAAGTCATAGTCAAATATGATCGAGTCTATATAAAGCCCCGTGCCACCGACTAGTATCGGCAGCTTGCCGCGGCCGTGTATGTCGTTCATTGCTTTGGTTGCCAACCGCTTGAAGTCAGCAGCTGTGAAGTGTTGATCGGGCTCGACCACGTCCAGGACATGGTGGCGAACCAGGGCTTGGTCTGTCTTTGACGGCTTGGCGGTGCCAATATCCATGCCTTTGTAGACCGTGCGCGAATCAGCACAGATGATCTCGCCGTTGAACTTCGCAGCCAACTTCATGGCCAGAGCGCTTTTACCGCTGCCGGTCTCACCAACAATAACTACCAATGGCTTGGCATACATAACGGTTTAACGACCGAACTGAGCTCCACCGTTAATATTGAGCATTTCTCCAGTAACATAAGCCGCCCCTTCGGAGGCTAGATAGAACACACCAGCGGCTATTTCTTCGGGCTTACCTAAGCGCCCAAGAGGTATTCGCGGCAAATAGACCGCCTTAAGATCATCAGGAACACTCTTGCCACTGAAAAACTGAGTATCTTCAATGACTCCCGGAGCTACTGAATTTATGGTGATACCCTCTTTGGCTAGATCAGCGACAAGCGTGCGGGACAGTCCATGGATGCCTGATTTGGCAGCCGAATAAGCCTGGCCGGTAACACCACCCTGCCGACTTCCGCCAATAGCCGCCATGGAACTAACATTTATAATACGACCGCCGGGCGATTTAATATGTGGCCGGAAAGCAAAAATCATATTAAATATGCTGGTTAAATTTGTATCAACAATCTGTTTCCAGGCACTATTGGCATCTTGGGCAGATATATCGGCTTCAATTTTTAGATTGCCGCCGGCGTTATTAATAAGTACATCTATTGCAGAAGACTGCTTGATGATTGCCTGCCGGGCCTGCTCGATTGCCTTAACATCCGTGACATCAGCCGTTAATGTATGGATGAGCGGATTAGCCTTAGCCGTTTCATCGAGCTTGGGCTGATGACGACCAAGAATATAGACAGTATCTCCATTATCGGCAAAGAGATGAGCCATGGCTCTGCCCATACCACTACCCCCACCTGTTATTACGACTACACGCTGCTTACTCATTTTTACTCCTTGTTTGAGTATACATTATGGCTCCCACTGTAGTTTACCGACATCAACTCGGTAATCGCTAACCTTCACCCCTTCTTGTTCGAGCACTTGGCGTTGGCCGTCTACCCCGCCAGGGTAGCCAACCGCTAATCGGCCGTCTTTATGAACGACGCGTTGCCACGGCAACTCTTCAGCACCGTAATGAGCTATACCGCCGACAATACGCGCCGCCCGCGGACTGCCGCACAGTGCCGCTATCTGCCCGTAAGTCATAACCCTACCCTTAGGAATCTGGGCTACCAGGGCCTGGACGCGACTTCTGAACTCGCTATTTGTCGTCGACGCCAAAATACTGGCCTACCTCATGCCAGTTACGAACTCGTCTAATAGAATCCGGCAAATTATTCGAACGGTTCCATGGATAATCGCCGAAAAGCAACACCTTAGCGCCTGCTTCGGCGGCACTAAGAGCGTGCCCCAGATGGTCATCTATCAGCACATCTACACCGAGCTGCCGGCAGATATCGCCCTTGGATCGTTTCTGCGCGCCTTCGCCATAAAAGTAAGTAAACGTGACTGTCTTAAAGATATCCGGGAAATGCTTGGCCAGCCAGTTTTTAGTCGCCTCTTCGGTAAAGTCGGGGCGGCCGGTCAGAATGTGCAGCTCATGATGCCGATTGAGCCAAGTGATGACGCTGATGGCTTGCTGAATAGGCAAAGACTCATAATATTCCGGGGTTTCAATATAATCATTAACGCGCTTGACTGCCATTTTGCGGTCTTCGGTTCCCCATACGCCGGTTAGATCGTCATCGTAGTAATCTTGCAGCGTAACCTTGGTGCCAAAGCGACTGTTGTAATGGTCGATGATGTCCTGGGCCGTTTCGACTATGACGTCATCTAGATCAAAGGCGATTACCAATTTCTTGTGCGGCTTAGTTGTGTTTGGCATGGCCGTGGAGGGAGGTCTTATTGACCCGCCCTTTCGCTTCGTGCGCTACCGTTCCCAGGAATTCATCAATCGTCACCGGCGCTTCGGCTTCCTGAACTACTAAGTCTTTTCGAATACGCGGCACAAGCTTGCCGCTATCTATTTCTTTCTGGCCGATCACCAGTGTATACGGGACTTTCATGACTTCGGCTTCGTGGATTTTCTTGCCAACAGATTCATTGGTATCATCTAGTCCAATTCTTAAGCCAAGTTCTTTGCCCTTCGCTACTAGCTTAGACGCAAAAGCTACGGTGTCTTCCTGCTGGTTGATGGTGGCGACCCGGACCTGCTCCGGCGCCAGCCAGACCGGAAACTTACCCGCCGTGTGCTCGATGTATACGGCCAAGAAGCGTTCAAATGAACCCAGTAAGGCCTTATGAATCATTACCGGACGCTGTTCGCTGCCATCCTGATCGATGTAGGTCAGGCCAAAGCGTTCCGGCATGACAAAGTCCAGCTGCTCGGTGGCGCACTGCCATTCCCGCCCCAGTGAATCCGTCACCATAATATCTATCTTAGGTCCGTAGAAAGCGGCCTCGCCCTCGCCAATCACATAATCCAGCTCCAGCTTCTTGGCAACGTTTTCAATGGTGGTCTGAGCTTGTTCCCAGACTTTTTTATCACCTAAATATGCTTTGGAGTCGTCCCGGAATGACAAGCGGGCCTTAAACTTCATATCAAAGACTGTGTACATGTCCTTGATCATATTCATGATGGTCGTAAACTCGGCTTCTATCTGATCAAGGCTGCAAAAAATGTGGGCGTCATCAATAGATATAGCCCGCACCCGCATCAGTCCGTTCAACTCGCCTTTTTTCTCATCGCGGTACTGCACGGTATTTTCCATGTAACGGATTGGCAGATCACGATAACTGCGCGGCCGGCCTGCGTAAATCTGGATATGATGCGGACAGTTCATGGGTTTTAACACGAACTTGTCTTTAGTCTCCTGGCTTTTGACCAGAAACAACTCATCGCCAAACTTATCCCAGTGGCCAGAAGTTTTATAGAGGTCTTCCTTAGTAATGTGCGGAATAGATACTTTCTCAAAGCCGTTAGCCCGCTGCAGCTCCTCTGAAAAGCCAAACAGCTGGTCTCTAAGTACGGTGCCGCGGGGTGTAAATAGCGGCAGGCCCGATCCGACTACGTCGGAAAATACAAAAAGATCTAATAACTGCCCTAATTTACGGTGATCGTGTTCCGGATCCTGTTCTTTATCGTTGCTCATAGCATTTCTCCTTATATATAAAAGACGCGCTCGATTAAATGATCTCGCAAATGCATTCAATCTTTGGCGCGTCTCGGGTCCGCTTTTGGCAGACGGTTCCACCGGACATTTCACTCATAACTTCACGTTAACGTACGTTATGTTTGCCGACGAGGCTCCGCGGTTGGTGAATCCGCCTCATAGCCTATGCCAATTGTATCACATCAGTTAGTAACGTTTAATAACGGGCGTGGTGTGGCTGAAAATAAAAACATCGGGCCCTCTCGCAAGTAGGCCCGATGCTTGCAAACACTTCCCTGAACAAAACCCAACAGGAATGTAGTATACATAGACTAGTACTATCATGCTAGTACTTTTGTATTGTTTTTCTTACATTCCGACTGTGTATAATATAGGTATGGAAGTTATTTGGCGTTCAGGCGACCAACCATACAACTGGAAAACCGACCCCGATATGCTAGTCCCGGGCGATATAGTTGATATAGATTTACTCAGTGATGATGCCATTATTCTGCCCTTCATCCCCCGCGCAACCCTAGGGGTTGACCTTTCAACTGAGGACGGCGAATCCTATCACCGTTATGGAGCCCCCAATATTGGGCCCGATGAATTTGAAGACTACGACCCAATTGGTTCCGCATAGCTCGTTTACTTTTTCCCTGTTATTCGCTATTCTTTAATCTGTTTCTAGGTGCTCACAGAGCCCTTTAACATTTGATACGGGCAATTAGCTCATTTGGCGCAGCTCCGCTGCAAAAGTTAAATAATAGCGCCTAGGCGCTCTAGCCAAATAGCAAAAGTTCAATTAACATTTTGGAAGTGCGGGCAATTAGCTCATTTGGCTAGAGCGCCACATTGACGTTGTGGAGGTGATAGG
>CAYUOI010000048.1:0-5028 GCA_964446365.1 uncultured Candidatus Saccharibacteria bacterium
GCAAAGCGTTTTTGCAGGTCTTCGGTTTGTTCTTCCTGAGTTTTAGGCTGGTTGTTAACGTTCGGGTTGCTGGGCTTCTCGGCGCCCTTGCCTATGACGTTGACAACCGGAATTACAATCGGGCTGCGACCGGTGTGCTCAAACAGAAAATGGGTAACGTGCTCTTTTAGCTCCTGCTTGAAGCGATCCAGGTCGATGCGCTTAAAGCGTTGCTGGACTGCCCTTCTTAGCTCGGTGCGGAAAGCGTTCATCAGCTCCTCGCTGTCGCGCATGTAGATGAAGCCGCGGCTAATTATATCCGGGCTGGTCAGTAGCGCGCCGTTCTTTTTATCTACCGTCAGAACCACCGCCACCAGGCCTTCTTCGGCTAGTAGTAGGCGGTCTTTAATGACAATGTTGCTAACAACGGCGCCGGATTGGTCAACCAGCACTGTTCCGTTAGCGACCTGTCCATCGGTTTCCATGGTGTCTTTGCTGAGGCTGATGACATCACCATTCTCGGCGTTAATAGTCGCCTTGCGCGGCATACCCTCTTCTACGGCAATTTCCAGATGCCGCTGTTTGGAGCGGTAACTGCCATAAATTGGGATGAAGAACTTAGGCTTAGTCATGGTTATCATCTCGCGGTACTCTTCGATGCTGGCGTGTCCACTGACGTGCAGCGGCCCAACGCCGTCTAGTTCGTGGGTTTCGGCCCGGTAAACGTGCACACCCTTGCGCATCAGGTCGTCGACCATGTTGCCTATTAGAGAGTCGTTGCCGCTTTCCGGAATAGGCGTCGAGCTTAGTATCACCGTATCCTGAGCTTTAAGCTTGATGTGCTTGTGGTCGCCTTCACTCATTCGTACCAGCGCCGAGTTAGGTTCGCCCTGGCCGCCGGTGGCGACAATAACGACATCCTCGTCTTTAAGGTTCGGCACGCTGGCAATTGGCACAAAGGTACCCTTAGGTACACGCACAAAGCCGTTACGCACCGCCATTTCCAGGGTGCTCATCATGCTGCGGCCGTCCAGGGCAATCTTTTTGTTGTGGTGGACGGCGGCGTTGATGATCATTTGAATCCGGTTAACGTTGGTCGAGAAAATGGCCACAAAAATTCGGCCGGGAGCTTTATCCATAATGTCCACAAAGCTTGGCTCAATGGTTGATTCACTAGGCGTGCGTCCGGCTCGTTCGGTGGTGGTGCTTTCGCTGAGCAGCGCCAGCACGCCCTCTTGGCCGAGCTGCTTCAAGCGCTCGGTGTCGGTTCGTTCATGATCCAGCGGTTCCGGATCAAAGCGGAAGTCGCCGGTATTAATGACCCGACCTACCGGCGTGTCTACGACGACGACGTTACTGCCCGGAATAGAGTGGGTTACCCGCACTAGTTCCAGGAAGAAATTACCCACCTTAAGGCGTTCGTGGGTGGCATCGTTCATGATGACGGTTTTAAGTTCAAAGCCTTCAGGCATGGGCAGACCGAAGTTCTGGAAAATTTCCTCGACACGGCCAATCGTAAAGCGGCTGCCATAGACAGGTACGCCAGGATATTTAGGTAGAATGTGCGGCAGGCCGCCGATGTGGTCAAGGTGCCCGTGCGTCATTACAAAGGCGCGCAGCTTTTTAGCTATGGTGTCCAGATACGAAGTATCACAGATACCGTAGTTGATGCCCGGCAGGTCGACACCAAGGTCGTTACCGCAGTCAATTACGACAGCGTCGTTCATATATTCAACGACGATCATGTTCTTGGAGCCGCCGCTGTCCATACCGCCCAGGCCGATGATTCTCAGCCGTGGGCTGTCATCAATAAAGTTGGCCTTTTTCTGCGGCTGCGGACTGGGCGCCAGGTACTGGTCCATTTTCTGCGAGGCGTCCTCGTGGGTGCGCCGTTGGGCGCGCAAAGCCGCGCCGCGGCTGGCGCTGCGCAAACGATTCGGTTGGTTAGGTTTAGTATTTTGGTTCATATAATTCCTTTCGGTTTTAGTCAGAATTAATTAGTTTCTAATTTATTTAGTATTAATGGGATCTTGGCAAAGTCATCTATCAGGGTCTGGCGCATGCCGCCGTTATACAGGGCTGCGGCCGGGTGAAATAACGGCAGGAATACCCTGCCCTTATAACGCTTAGGTTCACCGTGGACATTACTTATTGAGAGATCCGGCAGGAAGCAATTCAGGCTGTGGCGACCAAGGGTAATGGTCAGCTTAGGCTGAATTACGTCCAGCTGGGCCTCTAAAAATGGCAAAAAGTCGGCTTTCTCTTCCGGCAACGGGTCGCGGTTATTGGGCGGCCGGTACTTAACTATGTTGGTAATGTAGATATCTTTGCGCTTGAGGCCGATCATTTCCAACATGGTATCTAAGAACTTGCCGGCGGCGCCGACAAAAGGCACACCCTTAAGGTCTTCGTTTTTACCCGGGGCTTCACCGATAAACACCAGCTCGGCGTCAGGGTTGCCGTCGCCAAACACCAGTTGGGTGGCTTGAGCCGCCAGTTGCGGGCAGGTTTTATCATCGATAATTTTCTGCCTTATATCATCAAGTTTTTGCTGTTTAGTTTTAGCCATTCGGGTCCTTGAAATTCTTGAGAAGAAATATAAATCTAGGCAATAAACCTGGTAGCAGCACATTAAGCACTACTATGCCAAAATAACCGGCAAAGGCTATTGCCCCGCCTATGCCATCGCTTGAAACGAGTATTTTAATAACCGAGTAGTCAAAATAGACGATAATGGCGGCCAGAATAATAATCCCGGTCATTAGCGCCAGTTTTGTCATTTCCGAATAACCTGCCGCCTCAGCTTTGCTTACGCTGAGATTGTTATGGAGGGATGGCTTAACGGTGAAGTACTTTGAGGCTTTAAATTTACTAAATCCAGCTCCACTGTAATCGCGGTAGTCCGCCACTTCATAGGCGGTGTCCGGCTCCAGCAAGAAAAAACGTTTAAGATAGATGCTAATTTTTCCCATGTTTGAATGAATGAACAATAAATTTAATGCTAATGATTAGAGCGACCAGACAGCCAAGGTATTCCCAGTAGCTGCCGGTGTCCAGTGCTCTTGAGCCGGCTAGGTAAGCCAGCAGCAAGAACACTGCACCGATTGCTAAACTTTTAAGATTTAGGTTTTTCATCACTTTCCTCTTTGGCGGCTTGTTTCATGCTGAGATTCAATCGGCCGCGTTCGTCGACCGCCACCAGTTTTACGGTAACCAGATCGCCTTCTTTAACGACATCGCTAGGCTTGTTAACGCGCTCTTCTTTCATTTCGCTAACGTGAACCAGACCGTCTTTGCCCGGCATTATCTGCACAAAGGCGCCGAAGTCCATGACGCTAACTACTGGCACATTCTTGTAGATTTTGCCGACTTCAGGTTCGGCGGTAAGAGTTTGAATGTACTGTTTGGCGCCGTCAATGCTGGCTTTATCCGGGCTGGAAATGAACACCGTGCCGTCGTCTTTAATATCAATTTCGGCGCCGGTTTCGGCAATGATCTTATTGATAGTCTCGCCGCCCTTACCGATAACCTCTCGGATTTTATCGGGGTTGATCTGGATAGATTCAACTCTTGGTGCGTACGGGCTAAGTTCGTTGCGGGCTTCAGCAATGGTTTCTAACATGTGCTTTAAAATGTGGGCCCGGCCGTCTTTGCCCTGCTGAAGCGCTTCGGCTAGTACTTCTACCGGCAAACCGTGCACTTTCATGTCCATTTGCAGGGCCGTAATGCCCTTTTCGGTTCCGGCCACCTTAAAGTCCATATCGCCGGCAAAGTCTTCAGCATCGGCAATGTCGCTAAGAACGTAGTGCTTATCGCCGTCGACCATCAGGCCCATGGCAATACCGCTGACCGGTGCTTTCAAAGGCACACCGGCGTCCATTAAGGCCAGGCAGCTGCCGCAGGTGGCGGCCATACTGGTACTACCGTTCTGACTCATAATTTCAGTAACTGAACGGATGGCGTATGGGAACTCAACTTCGCCGGGAATAACAGGCAGCAAGGCTCTTTCCGCCAGGGCGCTGTGGCCAATTTCGCGGCGGCCCGGCGAACCTAAGCGGCGGACTTCGCCAACTGTATAGCCTGGGGCGTTGTAGTGGTGCATGTAACGCTTTGAATCGTCGCTGCGCTCCATGGTGTCGAGCAGCTGGGCGTAACTCATCGGCGCCAGTGTAACTATGTTCATAGCCTGGGTAACGCCGCGCGTAAACAGACTGGAACCGTGCGCCCGCGGCAAAATACCGACTTCGCTGGATAGTGGCCGGATTTCCGTTAATTTACGGCCGTCAGGGCGGATACTGTCTTTTACAATACCGTCGCGGACATCTTTGTGCAGGGCCATAGTGAAGGCTTCATCGTATTCAGCCCGGGTTTCGCTGTAACCTTCGCCAATTTCGTCAGCAAAAGCTTCGTGCATGGCATCGCGCAGGTTGGCAACTATGTCGTTGCGCTCAGGGTATGGTGCGCGCAGACCGGCACCAAGTTTGCCAGTCAGCCAGGTATCAACCTTTGTCTGAATGTCTTCATCCGGCTTTAATAGTTCATACTCAATCGGTTTGACGCCGACTTTGGCAATTAATTCTTCCTGCAATTTGATAGCCGGCTGCATGGTGGTTTGGGCAAAGCTGATTGCCTCAATCACCTGCTCTTCGCTGACTTCGTTAGCACCGGCCTCGACCATCATAATGGCGTCTTTAGTACCGGCTACAACCAGGTCAAGTAGACCTTCATTCAGTTCTTCGCTGCTGGCGAAAGCTTTAAGCTTGCCGTCAACCATACCTACGCGGACGCCGGCAACCGGGCCGTCAAACGGTGCGCCGGTCAGACAAAAGGCCGCGCTCATGG
Source organism: uncultured Candidatus Saccharibacteria bacterium (assembly GCA_964446365.1). GTDB lineage: Bacteria > Patescibacteriota > Saccharimonadia > Saccharimonadales > CAYVSP01 > CAZSHK01. Next base: position 4,822 of record CAYUOI010000048.1, read on the forward strand.
CAATCATAGCCACCATATCGGGGCGGAATTCAGGGTCCATGCTTAATACTGTGGTGACTCCCTGTACTTCCTGGCGGTAGCCCTTGGGCCATAGCGGTCTAATTGGACGGTCAATTAAACGGCCGATTAAAACGGCGTCGTCAGATGGGCGTCCCTCTCTTTTAATAAAGCGGCTGCCGCTGATTTTGCCGGCGGCATAAAACTTTT
>CAYUOI010000049.1:0-4897 GCA_964446365.1 uncultured Candidatus Saccharibacteria bacterium
CAAAGCGGGCGTCATGTGCTGATTCCAGAAACCAATGACTGATTCTCTGGGCGTTATAGAGCCGTCTTCGGCTACGTCAAATTGGCCCTGCGGCCATAAGACTACGTTATCCGAGGTAGTAATAGTTATAAGATCTGTTCGTCCCGCCAGGCCATTACGCTCCAGAGCTTTTTCTGTGTACAGCGGACCCAATACGTCAGCCCAGGGGCTAATTTCACCACCCTGAGGTATTTCGTTAGACATAGCCTTAACTTATCTTAATAATCTTGTAGGTGTTTGTCTTGATATCTACCTTGTCGCCGACGGCTTTGCCCATAACGGCCTTACCAATTGGCGATTCGTCAGAGATTTTACCGTTGACCGGGTCGGCCTCAACCGTACCTACAACCTGGAAAACCTTGGTTTCGCTGTTTTTAAGAGTTACGGTTGAACCCAGCTGAACTTTAGTGTCGCCGCGCGGCTTCTTGATAATATCGACATTCATTAAAATGTGTTCGATTTCGGCAATCCGGCCTTCAGTGCGTTCCTGCTCTTCACGGGTGGCGATGTATTCGGCATTCTCCGCCAGGTCGCCCTGTGCGCGGGCGGCTTGCAAGCGCTCGGCAATCGGGCCGCGCTGGGCAACCAATAGTTGATGCTCGCTTTTGAGCTCGTCAACACCTGATTGAGTTAAGTAAAATAATTTTTTCATGAGACTAATAAAGACCCTCTTTAATTTAGGTACTAGCTCACTCCGTTTAAGTTGTCCACTATTATACCAGCAATTTTAAATAGTCCATCGCTTTTGTGAACCTTACGCAGTGAGCGTTTTTAACAGTGCGCTGACGTCTAAATGCTTCTCTTGATCGTGCGTGCGTGCCTTCAGTTCGTGTTTGCCGTCTTCTACGGTACGCTCGCTTACAATTAGACGATACGGCAGACCGATCAGGTCTGCATCGGCGAATTTATCGCCGGCGCTTACCTTCCGGTCGTCATATAATACTTCAACACCCGAATTAGTCAATTCCGTATATAACTTGTCGGCTGCTGATACCACAGATGATATATCTCCCAGGGTTGCGAGGTAAACTTTTGCCGGTGCGATGTTTTCCGGCCAGACCAAGCCTTTGTCGTCGGAAAAGTGCTCTGCGACCGCGCCCATTACCCGGCTGACACCAATGCCGTAACAGCCGCCGATTATAGACTGCTGTTTGCCCTGCTCATCTGTAAAGTAAAGACCAAGGGCATCGGTATACTTGCTCTCTAAAGGAAAAATATTACCGACCTCAATCGCTTTTTCTTCTATCAGTTTTGCCTTGTCTATATCAGTCTTGTCCAGCCTTTTATCATCAATGACCTCTTTATTAACCGCGATTTTGCGCTCTTTATCGACATAAATGGTGTCTTCGCCGACCGGACTAAGCATCTGAAACTCGTCGCTAAAGCGCGGCGTAAAATAGCCGCCGTCGGCATAACACCTGTAAGTAATATCGCCAATTCCCAGACGGTCATAAATCTTAACGTAAGCGGCGGCGATCATTTCGTACAGCTCATCATGTTCTTTTTGGGACCGGGCATATGTATACATATCTTTCATAACAAACTCGCGGCCACGTAATAAGCCGCTTTTGGCCCGCAGTTCATTCCGGAATTTTGGTCCAATCTGGTAAACCAACAGGGGCAGATCTTTATAAGAATTTATAAAATCTTTAAGTACGTCAACAATTGGTTCTTCGTGGGTTAGCCCTACCCCAAGTTCAGTGCCGCTGACAAGTTTGGTTTTAAACCAGTTATCGATGACCTTGTCGTCCCAGCGGTTGGTCTTTTGCCAAATTTCTTTGGGCTGCAAGGTAGTCATCTGCAATTCCTGGCCGCCGACGGCATTCATTTCTTCACGGATAATATTGGCAATATTGTCTAAAACCCGTTTGCCTAGCGGCAAATAGGCATAAACACCGGCCATTTCTTTATGAACGTAGCCGGCGCGGATAAGCAGCTGGGCGTTGCGGGCCTCTTCGTCAGAGGGAGCATCTTTACGCGTTTTGGTAAAAAGTTCAGACCGTCTCATAACTTCGTATTGTACCTTAAGTGTTATTTAATCAGGAATAAAGCCACGAAAGCTAAACTGTTTTTAAGCATGTGCAGCATAATAGAAGCCGCCAGGCCGCCGGTTTTATCGCGCAAATAAATTAATACCAAGGAAAGTATAAAAGTATCGATCGCCGCCACCCACAGTAACGGCGCACCACTGCCGAACTCTAAGTGGGCGGCAGCAAACAATAAGCTGGTGAATAAGACAGCGTAAATTTTTGGCCAATGTTTTTTCAGACTGCCGTATAGAAAACCGCGTACCAATACTTCTTCAGCAATCGGTGCCAGTATTACTAAGCCAATGAAAATCGGTACCAACATACCGCCACTGGAATTCTGAAAGCCCAGTTGCTGCTTTTGATCAATATCGATGCCTACCAGCACATGGGCTAGGCCGCGAGCAACTACATAAAGCGGAAAGTAGACTGCAAAGCCCGTTAAGGCATAGGCCAGATCAATCCATTTGGGCTTTATAAATCCGAGATCTCTAAACGAAGTCTTGTAGCGTTTTATAAATAGGTAGAGTAAGCCAAGTGTGCCGGCCTCGACCAGTACAATAAAGGCAAATTGCGCCATGGTTGACGCATCCAGCCACTGGTTTGCTTCTGTTGATGACCAATGCCGCGCAACTGCGTACAACGATAAAATAATAATGGCTCCGAACTGGGTCAGTAAGTAAATGCAGATTGTTACTAAAATGGCCCGTTTGGCGCTCCAACTAAACGGCCCTACCTTAGCGGAATCCATCTAGAAGAACCTATCCACATCGACAATTGTAATAAGCACAAATAAGACCATCAAAAAGGCAAAGCCGGTGCCATGATTAATATCCTCTCGTCTGTCTGTCAGCGGCTTTTTGAGAACCCTAAAAAGAAGAGTCACAAACAAGCGGCCGCCATCCAGCGCTGGAATCGGCAGCAGATTAATAATTGCTAGGGTAAGAGATATTACGGCTACAATAACCAGCACGAACTGGTAGCCCAGCAAGCTGCCGTCTTTTAACAGAAAGAAAATACCCAGCGGACCGGACACCTGGGCGGCCGCCTGGCTGGTATTGCCGCGCGAAATCCCGCCGATGGCATGACCAATCCCCAGCAAGGTCAACTTCGTAAATTGCACCATGATGCCAAGCGCTTCCACCGGCGCCGACCACGTATAGCGCTGAATGGTGTAATCCAATGGCGCAACTCCTAAATAGCCCTTGGGATTATCGGTTTTTTGACTGGCATCAACTTCAGCTTTGGTACGCAAGGTTGCCGTGACCGTCTTAACCTTATTGCCCGCTTTGATTTCAATAGGAACGATCTGACCGGCGTTTTGCTTCGTTCTATTCGGTAAATCAGTTGAAGCGTGCAACGATTCAGTATCTGCCACACATATTTCTGTCGGACCACACTCAGTATTATTGTCATAACCAATGCCGACTATTTGATCGTGCGCTTTTAAACCGGCCTTGTCCGCCGGTGAACCGGGCTCTACATAACTAACCAGCACTGCTTGCTTGACGGTATGTACATCTCTCTTAATAGAAAACTGATTATCTATTAAACGCGGAATGCCCACGATTGCCAGAAGCGTAAACAGCACCCAGGCGGTCAGCAGATTCATGCCCACGCCGGCCAGCATAATTTTCGACTTAGCCCATAGGCTGGCGGCGCCATAGCTGCCTTTTTGGCGGTCAGAATCATGCTCGCCTTTCAGGCGCACAAAACCGCCCAGCGGCAACCAGTTCAAGGAAAACAATACTCCGTTCTTAAGCTCACGGCCCCATGCCCGCGGCGGAATACCTATGCCGAATTCTTCGACGTCAACGCCGTTACGGCGGGCAGCAATGTAGTGGCCAAACTCATGCACCACTACCAAGCCGACAAACAGCACCAGCCCCAGAGTCAGCAAAAAACCAGACATATATTCCTATTCTATCAGACGGTTAGACCGTCATAATTTCAGCTTCTTTGTTCTTGGCAGCGGCTTCAACGTCTGCCTGAACGGCCTTCATGGTTTCATCTATCTGCTTGGCCATGCGATCACCCTCATCGGTTCCGACATCTTTATCTTTTTTAGCCTGGTCAACTTCTTTTAAGGCGTCGTGGCGGATGTTGCGCAAACTAACCATGCAGTCTTCTACTTTGCCATTCAGAATTTTGACGAAGTCGCGGCGGCGTTCTTCATTTAGCGGCGGAATTTGGATGCGCACTACCCGGCCGTCGTCCATCGGGTTCAGGCCTAGCTGCTGGTTTTCGCGTATAGCAGTGGAAATGGCTGCCAAATTGCTAGGATCGAAAGGTGTGATTTGCAATAATTGCGGTTCAGGAACAGTAATGCTGCCCGCCTGAATTAACGGCATTTTGGTGCCGTAGGCTTCCACCATTATTCCATCAAGCATGCTTGGGTGGGCCCTGCCGGTCCTTAATGTCTTTAAGTCTTCCTGAAAGCGGCTGACTGCTGCCTGCAGTTTGGACTTAGTTTGCTCAACTAGCTGTTGTGGACCCATCTTGACCTGCTTTCCATTCGTTAATCGCTTTCTGGAAACGACCCGCTTCCCGGAATGAGCGGACTATATTAATTGTTTCGTAAATGGTGCCGCCCAACATAACTGTGGCACCCACAACAAAATGTTCAGGCACGTTTGACGCACCAAGTAGTGCACCGCCGATAATCGCTCCATACCCGACTAAATCTCTTTTCTCAAACAGCCTAGCCTCCATATATACAATGCGAGTCTCTGGATCTTGATCAAATAGTGCTGACATCTAGCTCTATTTTAGTACGCTTAGTAGCTTTAAGCTACTTCGCCTAAGGCTATGCGGCTAAAGCGGCGGACAAC
>CAYUOI010000050.1:0-4878 GCA_964446365.1 uncultured Candidatus Saccharibacteria bacterium
GAAGTCCTGCCGCTTTACGTGCCGATTTACCAGGACGCCGTGCTGGCGGGGAAGCGTTTTAAGACTACTTGGGCGCAGTTTAAACAGATTCGCCGCTGGACTTACGGCGCCTCGGATGTGGCTTATGTCGCTACCAACGCTTTTTTCAAAAAGAACAAGGTGCCCAAATTAGATGCTATGGCCAAGTTCTGGCGCCTGCTTGAATCGCACGTCGGTTGGGCCACATCGGCGCCATTACTACTTTTGTCAGGTTGGTTGCCGCTATTTTTAAACCACAACGCGCCCCATAACATCGTGGCTCAGAAGCTGCCCAGCATCATCAGTACCATTAATACTGTGGCGCTGGTGGTATTGCTATTTGTGGTTTATATCGGCATTGCCACCTTGCCGCAACGGCCGGCCCACCACAAGCGGCGGCGGGCCCTTGGTTTTGTCTGGCAGTGGATATTAACACCCGTAGTTGGAGTCTTATTTAACTCCGTGGCAGCCATAAATTCCCAGGCACATCTGGCATTCGGGCGCTATATAGGCAAGTTCGACGTTACCGAAAAACACGTAGTAGATAAAAAGCACACCTAAAGAGGGTGGTAGGCGCGGTAAGTGGTGGCAGCCGCTCTGTCAAAACGCTTCAGAACATCTGCTGTAGCTGAGATTATTTGCTGGCGGGTCACGGCGGCATCGGCAATACCCGGCCATAACCGGCTTAGAACGGTGTCTGTCAGGGCCGTAGCATCAGTCTGAGCCGTTTTGCGGTGCCGGCACGCCTCATAGAGGCTTATGAACAATAAGTCGCGTGAGAACGGCTCTAATCGATCCTTATGTTTATAACGAACTGCCTGGCCCCAGTTAACTGCTTCAATTGAACTATAAATGTTGCCGCAATTAAGGCACTTACGCCGCCGCCACACCTGATTAGCACGCTTCTGCAGCCGGGAATTGATTACTTGCGTATCATTACGGCAATATATACAGACCATGACAATATGTTGTCATACGGCAGTTAATATTCCAAGTGGATAATTGCCAAAAATTCGGGGATAACCCTAGATGCTTGGAAATTTAGTAATAACTGATTGAAAATTAAGCCTGCGTAACAGATAAAAGCTTTTAATCCGTATGGCCGTATATCGCGGTAAGCAAGTATGTGTCTTCCGTGGTGGGGTATTGCCCAGTACCGTCACTGCTTGCATACATGCATGACTTCTTTTCCGTGTTGTGGCCAAGTCCGAGGGCGTGGCCGGTTTCATGGCAAGCGACCTGTCGATTAAGTTTACTCACGGTGCTTGAACCATAAACGTCATTTAGGGCAATACCGACACTCCCATCGACAAAATGTCCGTATTTATCAACCCTCCAGTTGGTTACGCCGACGTAGCCATCTAGCGCAGCATATTCAGTAACATTTACACAGTGGTGATATACCGGGCAAGAAGTTGCATAAAGTGCCCAAACTCGGTGGCTTGTGCCCCAGGTTTCAACAACTTCTTTCACCGGCCAGCGTGAGCTAGTTTGGTCAACAAAATATACGGAGGGTGGTCCTTGCCAGCCGCCGGGAATTTTCCAGTGGGCGCAAGGATTAACATTAAGGCAAGATGGAGATGCCTGGGCGGGTACGACAGATAGGGTCATTGGCAATAGAGCGATAAGAACTGCCAGCGAACGCAGGAAATTCCCATATTTTATAATGGATCTTTGCACGGTAGGCCTCCTGGATTATTTGCCTTATTACTGTTTGACGTAGCTGGATCAACTGGAGCAGTTTGGGATTGATTTGCCTGTGCCGCAGCCTGTTGTTCTGGCGAAACTGGAGTGACGGCAACGATTGTAGCGGAACCATCATCTTCTACACAGGCGAAGACATTAGGTAGTTTACGGTAATATTCTCGTAATTCGGCGACTTGTTCAGGGGTATAAGGTACATCTTCAGCTGCCTCTACATGTGTTTCAAAATGGGGGAATTTTATAAAGTGGTTTTTGGCTAAGGCTACGCCAAGCACGCCACTTACTAATGCTAGGCTTATTAGTATTGCAGCGAGTACTCGTTTCATAATTCATTTATCGCATTTATTAACGGCAGGGGTCCGGCCGTTTTTTAGGTTCACCCGCTTGTGGGTTGGGTGTTGCACCCGGATTTACATCGAAGTGCTCCACGTAAGAGGATGACTCCTGGTCATTAGGGGGGCAAGTTACGGTTCGGTCGTAGGGGTCGGCTGACGTATCATTTGGGACTGTCGATACTTCGCCTCCCGCATCAACACTAACTGGAGCTTTATCAGCCGAGCCACCGCAGGCCACCATAGTTACTGCTAAAAAGAGGGCAGCACCACCGGCTTTCAAGGTTCTCCAGATAGGACGCATTTCTTCAGGCTTTCGGTTTAGTTCACCGACTGAAATAACCTCTGTTGTGTTGACTCCACCTGCTGGTGCCATCATATATTTGACTTTATTACGTTTTATTAGATTGTCAAGACATAAAAAAGACCCCGGGTCTCTCAAACCGAGGTCTTTCGTTCGATCTTACCCCTGAATGGGTTGGGGTCGAACGCGTCGTATTCGACTGATGGTACGTCTTGTGGGGGTCAGCTCTTCATAAAAGAGCTTGAACTCCTCAAGCGTAGCCGTGATGGTACTCAATTAATGAGCGCCTCCCGTTTACACACAAAGGGCAATGCTACCAGAACGGTTCATTGGAGTCAAGACACCACCCCGGCATAAGCAATTTAAAATGCTATAGTAATCAACATGCCCAAAACAGAGAAGACAACCCCTTTCAAAGTTCTGAAAAGCCACGGTCAAATCCGCAACGGCTGCCTTAAAACGCGTGTCGGTACGGTGTTAACTCCAACCTTTATGCCAGACGCCACCCGCGGGGCAGTCAAAACTTTGATGCCTACTACTGTGGCAGCTACCGGTACCGGCATTATTCTGTGTAATACCTATCATCTTTATATGCAGCCCGGGCCCAAAACGGTTGCCAAGCTTGGCGGACTGCACGACTTTACAAAATGGTCCGGACCGATCCTGACAGATTCCGGCGGCTTCCAGGTTTTCTCTTTGGCTAAAATCCGTAAAATCAGTGAAGAAGGTGTCACTTTCCGTAATCCTAACAGTGGTGAGAGTGTCTTTTTATCACCAGAAATATCTATACAGACCCAGCTGCAATTGGGCTCTGATATTATGGTGGCATTTGATGACGTCACGGCGCTGGATGATCAGGGCAGGGCTAGAACAAAAGAAGCATTCGAGCGGACGCACCGCTGGCTGGAACGCAGCCTGGCGGAGTTCCAACGGCTCACCAAAAACATGAAAGCTGCTGAGCGGCCTCTGTTATTTGGGGTGGTGCAGGGCGGCCTGGATAAAAAACTACGACGGCAGAGTCTAGAAATTGTCCAAAGTCTACCGGTAGATGGTATAGCCATTGGTGGCCTGTCGGTCGGCGAGCCGCGCAAAGAAATGCACGACATGCTTAAATTTTTAGCACCCTTATACGATCCGTCCCGGCCGCACTTCTTACTGGGCGTCGGCGACCCAATTGATCTGCGTTATGCTATTGAGCACGGAATGGATATGCTGGATTGTGTCTTGCCAACCCGCAATGGTCGGCACGGCACGGCCTGGGTGACGGGGGATAAAACCATTCACTTAACCAATGCCAAGTATATTAATGATCCCAGCCCGCTTGATGCCGCTTGTGATTGTACGACGTGCACCGGCGGCTATAGCAAAGGCTTCTTACGTCATCAATTTAAAGTCAGGGAACCTTTGGCCGGAAGCCTAGTAAGTATCCATAATCTTCGTTATTTGAATCGTATTTGCGAAGATTATAGAAAGCGTTAGACTGGGACAATGCCTTCAACCCATAGAGAGCTACTACCGTTTATACCTTCCGACGTATTACCAAAAGAAAGACTCGATGCATTCGTACCACTACGGGGTGGTCATAGTTCCCGAGTTTATCTAGTTGGTGATCAGGTCTTAAAATTCAGCAAATTCGTTGGTACACCCGAGCAAGCCGAAAACCGCACGCGTGTATTGCAATGTGAGCATGATTTGATTACTGCTAACCTCGGCGAAGAATATACACCACAAACTACAATCAGAACCATAGCCGCGGATGTCACAGGGGATAAAGCCCGCGTGCTTACGCAACAGCCCTTAGTGCCGGGAAGTGTAATTGAGGAAGCACTCAAGCACCCCGTTCTTCCCACAGGTGATATTCAACTGCTTTTGCGTCGATCACTAGAAATGTTCCGAGCGACTAAGAAAATGCCTGATATTGCACATCTCGAACATGGTTTTAGATTCAAACGCACACCGAATCTTCTAGTAGATTTGGACAGCGGACATCCCACATTGGTAGACACAAACTTTGGTCGAACTCAGCGTAAGCCGTATATTGGCTATCTTTTCTCAGTTTCTATAGCTCACGCCGCTAGACGCGAGTTGCAGCGACTCGAGCATTAAAAATAAATACTCGCCGGAAGCAAAGGGCGGGCAATAGCAGTTGCAGAGCAACTGGAAACTTCGTCGCTTACTCCAAGCAAGCTTGTGCGTGAGCTCCTCGTTATAGGATACGAACCACGGCTTTGCCGTACGGTTCTTCATCCCATTAATACGACCATAACAAAAGCCGACCTTACAGCCGGCTCTTGTTATGGTGGGCAATATAGGATAGCGGCCTTTGGCCTTTTCCGCTCAGCCGTGCTCAATGCAAGCATTTGCGCGCGGCTTCGCTCCACCGAACCTTCCGTTCGCTTCGCTCACTCGTACGGTTCTCATATTTTATATCCACCATTAGAAAAACCCTGACAAGCAGGGCCTTTTTAATGGTGGGCAATATAGGATTCGAACCTATCACCTCCACAACGTCAATGTGGC
>CAYUOI010000051.1:0-4776 GCA_964446365.1 uncultured Candidatus Saccharibacteria bacterium
GGCTTCCCCTCTTTTGCTCCACGACGCTCTTACGATCTATTATTAATTTACGCGAGCGCATGACTATGCGTAAAGCCGTGGTTGACCAAATTCAACTCGATTTTGCCGACCGTTTAGGTGATTCACGCTTTTACCGCAACAGTTTCTGGCGGGGCTTCCGCGAGTTCACCGGCATACGCATGAATTGGCCTTTGCAAAAAATTCGGGAAATAGCCGGTAAAAAACCACTGGAAGCCCAGGAGGAATTCCGACTCAACGAAGAAAGTTACGATGCTCAGGGAAGTAGAGCTACGTCCGGCTTTAACGAAGCTCAAGATGCCGCCGATGCTGAAGCTGAAACAGTTAGTAAATTAACAAAAGCCGGCGAGCGGCTGCGCAACCCGGAAATATTTAATAAAGCCCTGGAAAGCATAAACATCAAACCCGAAGATTTTCGCGACGGTCTGGGAAAGGCTAGTACGCCAGTACTGATTGGCACCCTTTACTGTATAGCCCATGATCTAGCTCAAACCGGCCCGCGCCTTAACCAGCAATTCGAGCAGCAAGCCGCCCGCTATGGCCACGACCAGTTGACCATTGGCGAACAAATCAAAGATGGCAAGAATGTAAATGCTTCTTTTGTTTCGGCCGCAAACGCCGACTGGGATGGCGTTAAGAAAGACGGCAAGACAGTGATACCACCTGCAGAAGTGTCGCCATATTACCTGGCCGCAACCAACCAGCCTCAGAGCAAGGCCGATATGGACAGCTTAAAAAATGCACCCTCGGTACACATTGATTTGCCGACTGATCAACTAGCTATTTTGGACGATATAGTTAAAACTTTTCTTTCGGCCGGTACCAACCAGATACTTAGCCATGTACCAGGTATAGGAGACGCTCAAGATGCTGCGCTGGATACTGTAATTGAAAATGGCTGCAATGCCCTGCTTAACCCTTATCTGCAGGGAGCATTTGTGATCGCCGAGATTTTTGCCGCTGGCTCAACTGGGGGTGCAACTGCTGCCGCCGAAGCGCTGGCAAAGGGACTGATTTACTTTGGTGGTGCTACCTACCTTGGGCAAGCTCTTGAAAATTATATACACGACCTGGCCGGTACCGGCTTTAACGGTGCCGCGTCGGGTAGCGATAAATACACTCAAAGCGCCATTGCAACCGACTATTTAAACACCCAGAGCGACCGCGGTGTAGCCTACGGCGCGCCGATGTCCAATGATCAGTCGGCCGCCGTTAAAACGGCCGCTCTGGAAGAAAATCGCAAGATATTCCAGGAAAGCCCGTGGCAGGAACGTTACTTTGCAACCGATAGCCCTTATTCTCTAGTCGGTGCATTGAGCGCCCGTATGCCATATTCTTTTGCAAGTTTGGCCAATGGCGTAATAGCGTCTATAGCTTCGGCGCCGCGCACCTTTGCAAACTTTATCAGCGGCCAAATGAATGGTAATTTGCTAGTCAACCTATTCGGCGCCGGTCATCAACAGACGGCCTTTGCGGCCAGCGGCTTGGACTTCCAGAAAGACGCCAATTTCTTTGGCGTGCAGCAATGGGGCTGGACCCAAGAGGAGACAGCTAAAATTAATTCAGACCCGGCTTTCAGCCTGGAGAACAATGCGGCTTATATGGAGGCGGTTGACCCGGCAACTGGTAAAACCAGACTGGAAGATGGCGATAAGAATTATGGGGATTGCTATAATCCTGATAAATTATTGACCGACTTACCTGAGCACTGTACTGATGGCACACTAAGTAGTGAACCCGCCTTGCACTGGCGGCTCTATAAAGTGCACTCATTTATTATTGACGACATGAGTCAGGATGTGAGCAAAGACAATGGCGTTTAGGCAACGCTTATCTGTATGGTTTATGCGGACGCTTTGCTTATTGCTGGCATTATTTATTTTCGGTAATCATTTGGCCCTAGCCGAGACCACCAAAGAATATGAGGTTCACGACTATGGCTTTTACTCGGCCGACCGTGGTGGTGGCTGTAAAGCCGCGACAAACACTTTAACAGGTAATGGTAATGAAGAGCAGGTCTATAATTACTTTTTATCAAAGGGTTTGACCGCGACAGCTGTGGCTGGTTTAGTTGGAAACTTTTCAGTCGAATCGGGATTTGACCCAACCGCCTATAATCCAGGCACCCACACTGATAATCCTAGTCCGGCCCATGCTTTTGGTTTGGTGCAATGGTTGGGCGGCCGACAAACAGCCTTACGCCAGGCTGCTGATGATGCCGGTAAGCCCATTACTGATTTAGGCGTCCAGCTGGATTTTTCCTGGCAGGAACTATCCACGTCATACAAAGATAAGGTACTTGACCCACTGCAGCAATCAACTGATTTGGCCAGGGCCGTAAATATCGTTAATACGTATTATGAGGGCAGTGGAGAGTCAGATGCGCCTCGTCTACAGGCTGCACAGGATGCCTTGGCGCTATACGGCTCAAATACGCCAAGCGGTACCATTACCGGTGCCACGCCGGCAGCTGGCGGCGGTTCATGTGTACAGGCTAGCGCCGGACAATATCTCAACCCCTTCCGTGACGTACCGAACATCACCCAGGCGGGTATTGACGCCGGGGTAGACTACGCCGGCGATGGACCCGTTCATCCCATTGGCAACGCCACTATCACTGACGCTAACCCGCACAGTCATTGGGTTGGTGGCAACGCCGTTTCGTATAAGCTTAGTGATGGCCCGGCAGCTGGTAAAGTGATGTATGTAACTGAAAATTGTACGGTTGAAGCCGGTCTTCAGGTCGGTCAAACGGTCACTCCGAACGATACGATCTGTACCATGCACAATACTTATCCGTACATTGAAACGGGGTGGGCGGCCGACCGCCAGAACAGCTCGACGCCACTGGCTTATGTTGACAACTGCTACTACATTGTAAATCCATCAATTGGTCAAAAGACTTCGACAGCTTACGGCGTTAATACTGACGAGCTGATGCAGAAGCTGGGGGTGCCTAAAGCCTCGCAGTTGGGTGGTCCAGTAACATGTACTTTGCCCGGCGACTGGCCGTCGTGGCAATAAAAGAATAGGATAAATATATGGCCATAGATCTTTATAACAACCAATATGCCCCCCTCCCCACAAAGCGCTTGCTGCGCTGGTTTATCGCAGCTTGCTTGGCGATTATAGTGTTGGTGTCATTTTTATGGATTCGTGGTCATGCATATTTGGAAGTTTCTGTTCAAAACTCAATTGCTGGCAATATTACCTATGAACTGCTCAACCAAAATACCCACAAAATTACCAGTTTGACAACTTCCTCAAACCATATCAAGCAACTAGTAGGCAGCGGTAACTATGAAGTGTCGGTTAATCAAAATTCTAGTAGTTCGTTTTCGATTAATAAATCTGGCCATTTCTTGGCTAGCACTGCCGCCACCGTACACTTATCGGCGGAAGAAGGGCGGCACTTTGTGGGTGATAACCCTGGCGCCTGTATGTTCTACGAGGGCGGGTTGCTTCTGTCTGGCAACTGCGCCGGACCGCTAAGCGGATTGCGGGTGCACCGGCCAGCCAGCGCAACACAGCCGACAATTACCGACTCACTTAAACCGACCGTTAATGGTTCCTTTGAGGGAATAGCCAAAACCGGTCAAGGCCAGGTTGTTTTGTTGCAGACTTCCACTGGCAAGCACGCTTTATATCTTATGCAGGCTGATATGTCGCTATCTGGTGGCCGTACTTTGGACAGTTTAGATACCCACAAAGTGTACTCTATCAAACCATATGACCGAGGGTTTCTGATTTATGACAGTACTTTTAGCCAGCTCTTGTATTTTGATTCTGTGACGGCCCAACCTCAATCCATAAACTTACCAAGCTTGGGGAAAGATTACGACGTCTACGCCTCTGGTTTTAGTGGTAATGCCTTGGCGCTGGCATATACCAACGCCGAGGATACGGACAGCACCACCAAGGCCAATACTGACAAAGCCGAAACCAAGGTAGTGTTATTGCAAGGCTTACGCGATACTAAGCAGTTCAGCTTCAAAACACTGTTGGGTTCCGTTGCGCCGTGTAGTGACAAGCTATGCGTACTTACCAACAAGCAAATGCTAGTCTACAGCAGCGTTTCGGGCAGCCCTGATCTTCTATACAAAGTTGAAAATATTCTGTCCTTACAGAATTCGGCAAACGGCTTGCTGCTGGCCCGTGATAAGCAACTATTATTGTTTAACGTTAACGATAAAACTGGTTATGCCAGTTATAGCTACGGCAACTATAGCTACTGTGGTCTTCAACCCGATGACAACGGCTACAGCCTTTGCCTGCAAAACAAAAAAGCCAAAAAGGTCGCTTTGCACATCGATGCAAAAACCATTAGCGACGATATTGATAAAAAAGTTTCTAGACTGCTTGATTCTGGCGACATTAGCAACGTTTCAGCATACGGTTCATATATTTATATCTCGCTAGTCCGCGGTAGCCTGGTCTACGTGCCCGCTCAAGGCTACGTTCCCGACCCAGAAGCTCTGCAGACCAAGCGAGTAAACGTTAATCAACTAGTGGCTCAACTCGGCATAAACCAAAAGCAATACCATATAATAATAACGAACTAGCTGTTGGTCGGGATAATCTGGCAGTTGCCCATGAAATGCTGGACTACAACGTCGGCGTCGGTGGTAGTAATAAACGATTGATGGCTCTGCAGGGCTTCAGTTAAGGCTCGCCGGCGGGAGCCGTCTAGTTCGCTGAAAACGTCGTCCAACAGTAGAATCGGGGCGTTATCACGGACATTCTCAACCAGCTCTACTT
>CAYUOI010000052.1:0-4740 GCA_964446365.1 uncultured Candidatus Saccharibacteria bacterium
AAGTAGAACACAAAAAATTAAAGGAGTTCTATGGCGCACTAACACAAAGCATAAAAGGCCGGCCAGAATAACCCAGCTGAAATTTAGTAAAGAAATCCGGGCAATGCCAAGCCCGGCCACAAACGCCAGCATGGCTACAGTCAGGAGAGTTGTGCGCCTCCATTTACTCACTCTTTTTTTATAGCAATCCCAGCCGCTATAAACAAAAGCGCTTATAACCGGCGTTTTGCTCGTCTTAGTTCTCGTCGCAAAGTTGAATTACGAACTAACAAACTGGCAAAAGTCGCGAATATACCAATGCCCACTACCATGTAAAACATGGTAAATAATTTCGAAGCGTCGGTAGTGGGCGATATATCACCGTAACCGACGGTACCGAGCGTTGTGGTGCAAAAATAAAAAGCATCCAACCACTTGAGATGCAGCAAATGATGGTAGACTGCAGCCCCCACAACTAAAAGGCTTAAAGCTGAAGCAAGTACAATTAAATATTGATGGTGGACCTTTTGGTATTCTTGTATTAAATCTTCTAATTCTTCAGAGGATGTCTTGTTAACCATTGCTTAACTATAACAAATGACACCACTAAATAAGTTGCATTGCCATTACGGTTGTGCTAATTTATATCGCAGTGCGTAAAAATAGGATTCTGCGAACATGAAACCGCCGGATCCTTTTTTCAAAAAACAGCCCCACCCGGGGCTGTTTTTTTATGCGCTGTCACCCCTGCATCGGGGCTGGTGCAGGGGTGTGCCCAAATCAACTAAAAGGAGGGTTTATGAAGAGTAACTATAAAGGGGTGGAAGACCCGGTCGCCTTCAGCGACATCGTCAATAAACTAAGGCACTTTTGTTTGGCTAAAGGTTTTATAGAGGTTAGCACTCAGGACCGCCTGAGTATTCTGGCGGCCTGTGAAGATCCGGATACGGTTGCCACCTATGAATATGCCGGCCAGGTTTGGCCGCTGCCGCAGACGGGTCAAATGTGGCTGGAGTACGAACTATTAACAAATCCAGAACTGCCTGGCGTGTTCTGTGTCAGCACAAGTTACCGTAATGAGCCAAACCCGGTACCTGGCCGCCACAAAATTCTCTTCCCGATGTTTGAATTCGAAATTAAAGGCGGCATCAAAGAACTCCAAAAATTCGAAACGGAAATGTTGGAATACCTTGGCCTCGGGGACCAAAAGGATTTTTACTACAAACAATATGACGAGCTAAAGGACCATTACAAAACCAACGAGCTAACTCATCAGCACGAAAATAAAATGGCCGTAGATTTTGGACCAGTCGTTTTCTGCCGCGACTTCCCCATCTACACTTCACCGTTTTGGAATATGAAAAAGAAAGACAAGACCCACACCCATAAAATTGACGTTATCATCGCCGGCAATGAAACCATCGGCAGCGCCGAACGCAGCAGCAATGTCAAAGAAATGGCTGACAGCTTCTACACCATTAGCGAGGGCAAATACGCCCAAAAATTATTCGACCTCTTCGGCAAAAAAAGGGTCGAAGACGAACTAAATGAGTTTCTAGGACTCAACTTTATCCCCCGCTCCGGCGGTGGAATCGGGTTGACGCGGTTAATTAAGGCCATGAAAGGAGACACCATGAACGTCAACAACAATAACTAACCACAATAATAAGAAAACTCCCGCCCGGGAGTTTTCTATTTAGACCTAAGATCGCTTATAAACTATTTGCCTAGTAAAACTTTTTTAGGCGAGGAAGGTGAGCTGTCTGGCTCGCCGTATTGATTCGGGCCTTTAGTACCCGGCACAAACAAATAAAAGATTAATATCAAGGAGCCAACGTAAGGAATCAGACCAAAAAGCATGTACCAGCCGGATTTATTCATATCATGCCAACGCCTGATGCCTATAGATATACTCACGGGCAGTACTAAAACTAACCCAATTGTCCCGACTAATAAGGCTAGTATATTTACAATAGCTTTGCCCCTGAAAGAATAAGTTAAAACTAGGGGCACAACGAACAGTAAAAGAATGTACAAAGAAGCCACAAAATAACCTATACGATTAAGACGGCCGCTGAACATTCCTGTCTTTGCAGAAACGGGCGCATTATTTGGATGTAAATCGGCTTCGGTAGATGGTGTCGGGTAGACGTTCGGGGTCGCGGGCGCTGCCGGCGCCGGCTGTACCGGAGGTGTGGCAACGGGTGGTTGCGGAGGAGTCGGTTGATTTTCAGGTTCCATTCAGCCAATTATAAACAATACCGCCAAGAAAAACCATAAAAGTTCTAATGTTCAGGTGGCTCATCCGAGTCAGCAAAATTGCGCACCATATAGAAACTAATCTATAGGTTGCCTTAACAGGGGTAATCCGATATAATCACCCCGTTCACATGCCTATCAGGGCCCTTAGCTCAGCTGGTAGAGCAGCGGCCTTTTAAGCCGCGTGTCGCGGGTTCGAGCCCCGCAGGGCCCTCCAGTAAAATACCCAATCCTTAGTGGTCGGGTTTTTTTATTTGTAGCTATAGACCAAGCGTTTTGTCGTCAAGAGCGCTTGGCGGCAAAGACTGCGAATCGTTGACCTGGTTGAGATGGTTGCTAATGGCATCGCTTCCCTGCTGAACGTCCAGTGCGGTCGCTTTATCATATGTCGATGAGCTTGTGCTTGAGGCGTTGGAATTAGCAGACTTTTTGGCTGGTTTTTTGCTGCCACCGACAACGACTACAACAATCAAAATTATAATTAGAACGGATACGCTGCCAATAACTACCCACAGCAAAGTTTTGTTGGATTTTTTAACAGGAACTGGCGGCGGCGCAGGGATATTAGGCAGGGGTGCCGGCGGCGGCGGACCTATTACTGAAGGCTGAAACATTTGGTCTTTGTCCATTATTGGCCGCTCCCGTCATTACCCTGCAGTTCGCTCAAGAAACCGTTAAGAGATGTTTTTATACTGTCGGTAATGTAGCTGCTAATATCTTTGGACTTAGCCTGCAAATCTGCGTAATAAAGCCGATCGGTTTCCAGCAAAGCTTTAAAGCCGACGATATCAGCCTGGCAGTTAACGACGACAGTATCATCCAGCGCCTGCTGATAATTAAGGCGTGTCGCCTGGAAATTGTTAATCTTATCTGTTAACGTGGCCAGCTCTTTTTCCAGTTGGAAAGTGTCTTTACCGGCTAGTTTTAACTTGCCGGTAACAACCCACATGTCCCCTATTATATTGTTGTATTCCTTTTGGCGGCTAATAAAGCTTTGATTGGTTGAGCCTTTGAGCAGGCTAATTTTATCCTGGCCGACCTTGCATGTGGTTAGCAGGCGCTTGGAGTCTTTATCATCTAGGGTAATATTGCGTTCGGCTTTGCGCTGGGCCAGCCGTAAAGTAGCGGTTGAGCCGGGCGGCGGCGTTCCGGGCGCCGTAGCGGCATAGGCTCTGGCGGCAATCAAACAGGCGCTGACTACAATAAAACCCGCCGTTATTAAGATTACACGCTTCATATTCTTAGTTGTTATTTTAGCATAAGCAAAACCCCTGGATTTTATTTTTTTCTTTTTAAACCGTATGATTAATTTAATGAACCATAAGGAGAAGTTATGAACGAAGAGGCAAATACTAATACGGCGCGGGTTCCATCCACCTGGCCGGGTGCGTTTGGACTATATAAATATTCTAAACGGGCGGTTAAAGAAAATCTTTGGGTGTTGGTTCTTGTCGGTTTAGTTGGTTTTGCCGTAAATGTGGTTTTACGCCTATTATTAAGACAACAACTGGGCACTTTAGCCTCCTATGTAATTGGCGCTCTGCAAACGGCTGCTACAACTATAATTTTTCTGGCCAGCATAAGAGGGCAAAAGGTTTCGCTTGAGCAGTCAATTAAACAGGCCGTGCCCTTTTGGCTCAACATGTTCCTGCTGAACATACTGGTCTTTTTTGCAATCGTTGGCAGCCTGCTAGCGTTTGTCATCCCGTTTTTCTTTGTCTTCCCGCGTTTACTGCTGGCAAATTATTTCCTGATTGATAAGAAAATGGATCCGGTAGACGCTTTTAAAGCTAGCTGGAATGCCACCAAAGGCCAAGGCGTTAAAGTGTGGGGCATAATCGGCGCCAGCATAGTAATGTTTTTGCCGGTATTCACCATAGTTGGTGCACCATTCGCTGTCTACTTCCTAATAATGTACAGCGCTGCTTTACCAATACTATATGTTTTTCTGTCTAAAAAGCCCGCTCAACCAGTAGTAGCTGAAGTTCCGGCCGCGACTACAAATTAGTGTTTCTTACCGTGCTTGGACTTGGCGGTTTCGTTGGTAATCCAGGCCACGACTAAGCTGGCCACACCAGCGGTAGCGATAGCCAAGTCCTGATTTTCTTTAATCTGGACGCCGTAGCGTGAACTGTAAACCGAGTTCTGAAATGCTTTTGGTAATTGGGTCAGCACTAGAAGTGCTAAAACTATGCCGGTGGCAATTATCGGCACCAGGTGTAGTATGGTTTTTGCCTTGCTGACGCTGTGCCGGCTAAAAAGCAGAGTTAAAACTACTGGAATTAATAACAGACCGAGGTGAGCAATTACATCGCTGTTGGTACCGCGGTAGGCGCTTGATACTACCAATGATGCATTTTCGCCCATATAACGCATTAGCAGATCGCCAACGGCAACACTAGTAAATAAGACTATGCTATTAACGCGCAGGAATAGCGCCAGCAATACGGTGGCAACGGCTATACCGGCCAAAATGAACAGTGAGGTCATGTTCCAATCATA
>CAYUOI010000053.1:0-4723 GCA_964446365.1 uncultured Candidatus Saccharibacteria bacterium
TTATGCGAGACACCAATGCCGCTTCGACCGATTTGGGCAAGGTCATAGTGTCTTGCAAAATACCGTCGACGCGGCAGCGAATTTTTAGCTCTTTTTCGCGTGGTTCTATGTGTATATCTGAAGCATTGGACTGCACGGCAAAGTCCAAAATAGTGTTAAGAGCTCGCGTAATTGGTGCGTCTTGCACCAAGGTTTGGACGGTTTTGCTGGATGGAGCTTTACCTAAATCTGCCTGAGCTTGCTCTTTGCTGCCTTTTTCACCATCGTCACCAATGGCCTGAGTAACACTTGAGTCTATGTCGGCCTTGTATTGACCCAGTAAGCGGTCGATGCCGGCGCGTGAAGCCATAAACGTGATGACACTTTCACCCAGTTTGCGGGCAATAAAGTCTGCTGCCTGGACGTTGGTAGGATCAAGCATTGCCACAGCGTAACGGCCGTTCATGCGGCCAAATGGAACCGACATATAATTAACTGCTACTTCTCTTGGAAGTTTTGTGAGTACATCGTCCGGAACATTTGCCTCGCCAAGATTAACATAGGGCACGCCAGTCGCCTTGGCTTCAATTTTTGTCAGCTCTTCTTCTGAAATTATGTGCTGGCTGGCAATTAACGAGAGTAGGGACGTATTTTTTTGGACGGCTTGCAGCTTTAAAGCATCAAGCCGGTCCTTGGAGAGGGCTTTTTGCTCTAGTAGCATCTTCTCAACAGTTTGCTGGCTTTCTAACGAAAGCATCGAAGATACCTCCTAATTACTGCGGCTGAAACGGGTTAGCTGTCCCGAAGCCAGAATTTAGGTCAACTTGGACGGTAAAATCCTTGGCGGTGGCTGGGTCGCTAATTACTTTTAATGCTCCTGAGGGATCTATATCGCTGGGGATTACCGGTGCAACTTCAACAATCACAATTTTTTGCTTACTTCCGCCTAGCAAACCTAACTGGGTTACAGCGACAAAGCCGGATACCGCGAAGATTATGAATGCCACAACAAGCATGATTATGTCTTTTTTGCTCATTGCACCTCTTCCTTGCCTAAATCAATATTGGCATTACCCGCATAAAATGTGCTGACTGTGAGCTCTGCATGGATATTATTGCCGGAGCCAGAAACCGACAGTGCCTTAACTTGCATTGGCCAGGCCGAAATTTGCAAGTTGTTAAGAAAAGCCAAGAGCCCTGGGTAGCTTGTATCTATGCTGACAGAGTATACCGATGAAGCAACGCCACTCCCACCAGCTGCAGAACCTGAATCAGTAGCGGTCGAGGGCGACACGGCATTTACTCTTGCGCCCGACGCGCTACCTACTACTTCCATAGCTGCAATGAAATCCTTGTATGCCGGGCTTGTTGGCAGTGAACGCAAAATATAGTCGGCCTGAGGTCCAAGCGCGTTATATGCATCTACTAACTGAGGGGCAGCTTTAGTATTTTTTTCCATCTGGTCAAAAGTCGTGTTTTTCTTGGAAAGCACTTTTTGGTTAAGAAAAATATCCGACAAAAGCACCTTACCCAGCACTACGAGGGCAATCACTGCAATCGCCGATACGCCAATTGCAACTGCAATAGTTGTTTTGCTGTTATCAGTTTTATTGGCCATTGCTAGTAACTCCTGGGGTAGCCGTTGCAGTTAAACTGAAGGCAATATTATTGTTGCTGCCTGATGCACTCCCCAAAATAACGTTCGTGAAGTCAGTCCCCCCAGTAACTTTGGTGTGGTTGTTTTTCTCAATAGCAGTCGCGAATCTTTGCACGGTGGCATATGTCTTGGCTGTACCAGTAACTTTTATTACTCCTGATGCGTCGGTGGTTATCGCGCTAAGGCTAAATTGGTTTGGCGAGTCTGCCGCTAGTACGTCGAGCAATTTGGTCATTTTGACACGCTGCTTGTATAGGTCGGGCAGCATAGCCAAGTGCTGCTGTACAGTAAGTGCTTCAACGAGGTTTGGCGTGCTTTCAAGTTTTTGCTGGTCACTTTGAATGCTTGAAGTTAACTGGTTGATGCGTAAGTTCAGAGCGCCATTAATCAAAAACATTAATACTATTAGGCCAACGGATGCCGCCGTAACTACCGTCGAAATGGAAATTACCAACTGGCGCTGGCGGGCAGCTCGCTCCTTGGCTATGCGAACATCAGGTAAAAGATTAATTAAGACAGCCATTATACGTAACTCCTCATCGCAAGTCCGGTTGCTACCGCAAACTGACCAGCTACGTTCATTAGCTGCTCCTGCCATTTAGCCGGATAAGAAACGCTAACCCAGGCGTTACCAATTTCAACTGGCAGGCCAGTGGCGTTGGCCAGGGTGACAGGTAGCTCTGGTACGCCTACGGTACGGCCGCACAGAATAACTTTTTCTATCGGAACATTTGGATAGCGGGTTGCAAAGAATTTGGTCGATTTTTCAATTTCACCCAGTAAGCTGTCCAAACTGGTTTTCATGGCTTTATAAACCTGGCCTTCAAGTTTGGATTGCATCAAGCCAAATTTTTCCACAAACTGTAAGGCTTGTGGTTCATCAAGACCCAAATTTTGCGCAACCGACTTTACAAAAGTGTCACCACCCACCGGTACCGAGCGCATTAAACGTGGAGCACCGCCTGAAACAATGCTGAGATCAGTAGTTGATGAGCCTATGTCCAAGAGCATGACGGTGGATGTAGGCGAAAGTACCAGCGACCTTGCTGCTGCGGTAGCATTTGTTTCTAATGCCAGGACTTCTAGGCCGGCTTTTTCAGAAATTTCCAGGTATTTATTTGCAACCGAATTTGGTACGGCTACCAGCAGCACTTCCTGTTCATTCTCATTGGTGCCGGGGCCAATTACGACATAATCGAGTTTCACTTGATCAATCGCCATCGGAACATATTGGTCGGCTTGATAACGAATTGATTTGGCAAGTTCGGCTTGGTTAAGCTTGGGTGTGGTAATAACGGCCGCAAAGACTTTGTCGGCCGGCAAGCTTAGCACTACGCTCTTGGCTGTCGCTCCGCTGTCTTTAACCAGCTGGCGGACGATGCCCGCTATCTTGTCACGGTCGGCCGAAGCGTCACTGCGCGACACATTAATCGGAACGTCGGCAGAACCATATGCGGCCAATGCGGGATGCGCGCCCGACCCGCGCAACTGCACAAGCCTTATCTGCGTGGACCCTATGTCCAAGCCAAAATACGGCGGTTCTGAATTAAATAAACCCATTTGGATTAAGTTTAGCATAAGCGTATTGCAAGCAAAAGCATTTTATTTGTAAAACTTTCACTTATCGGAGAACTCAGAGATTCCTAAAAGAATGGCGGCCTGTCACCGAGGTAATCACGCGAGAATGAGGGAGGTGCCGGCGGCGGCGGCGGTGTTGTTGCTGTCATTGAAATATCAGGGCATGCGTCTGTAGTAGACAGAGTTGTATCCGTAACTGACCCCGAAATTTTGATGATATCTCCGTTTACCAAGCTGAGAGAAAAGGGGTTTGAAGTCCAGGACTTCGTACCCAACCCCGGTGTCGGCGGCGGATATGATCCTGAGCCCGACCCAACCAGGCTGTTATTTTTGTAAATTTTAGTATTAGCCGTGATGGCATCGTTTGATGAGGTTGATGAATTGTTTTTCTCTCGGATCGAAACTGTAAAGTTATTGGTGCCCGGCACCATACCTGAAGCACTGGAGGTCATGAGATCACATATGAAAGTAGGTGGTGGAGGTGGTGGAGGTGGTGGAGGTGTCGAGCAGGTAATTTTCTTGCTGCCAATCAGAGGGTTGGCATTGCCGCGCCCCACGTTGATTGCATAGATGTAAATGGTATGTTGCACACCATCTTTTAGATTACTAGGTATCGTCCAGCTCCAGCCATGATTACCGGTCAGATTCCCCGTGTAGGCAGTCTGTCCACTTAATCCATTGTAATAATTGTTAACATCCTGCCTAAGGCCACTGGTAGGTATCCAGCCTATGCCATGAGCATTGTCGGTACCATCAACATATACAGCCACATTTATTTGCGAACTATCAGTATCCGGGTCGAGTGCCCACCCCGCTGCACTGGTACAATCTGCCGAATCAAAGACGCCGTATGGATTCGCGTCGTAGTTGAAGTCGTAGCCGAAGTCTCCATATCCGTAATTCCCATTATAGTTGCGGTCCCAGTACCAGAAGTGGGTTGCCGGGCAAAAATAATTGCCCGGTGTGCCGGCATGATAACAGTCGGCCCGAGCGTCCTGCCACTCGTAGGTTGGATACGGATTCACCGGGAAGCCATAGGCGGGATCAACGTCACCACTGTGATTGTCCCCGGCGTAATCCGGGTCACCAATGGTTGCATTACTATTACGCTGGGCTATCGGGTTTCCATTGCTCCCCCTATATAGCCAGGGCACAAATCCCCGGACGCAATAAGATTGGCCAGGGTTAAATGAGTCTGAGGTAAAAAAGCCATTTCCATCAGTTGTATGATTGTTGCCAGCACAAAACCCTACACCAATACCCGAGGTTGGCGCGCCATTTACATAAACTGTGCCTGATGCAACAGTATTCCTTGGCGCAAAGTCATAACAAAACCAGGCAACGTTACTGCCAAAGGTAAAGCCTGTTGTGTCTACGCCATAGGAAGGCAGGGTATTGTAAGCGTTCTGGGCTACCCATGTATCCATAGAAACGGCTTTGCCGTGATCAACTGTCCAGCCGGGGCCAAAATGGCCAGGCCATCCTTGGTCATCTTCTGCTGACCAATAA
>CAYUOI010000054.1:0-4706 GCA_964446365.1 uncultured Candidatus Saccharibacteria bacterium
ATGGTGATATTAAGACGCCGGCCTTTATTGTGGTTGGCACCAAAGCCACGGTTAAGGCTATGACGCCAGACCAGGTGGCAGGCGTGGGCGCTCAAGCGGTGTTGGCCAACGCTTATCATCTGTATTTGCAACCCGGGCATGAACTCATCGACAAAGCCGGCGGCCTTGGCAAGTTTATGAACTGGCCCGGTCCAACATTTACTGACTCCGGCGGCTTCCAGGTATTAAGTCTGGGTAGTGGCTATAAAAAAGTCATAGATATGACCGGCACCGAGCAAAATACGCCCAAGCATGAGCGTCGGGCTTTTATAGATGAAGATGGCGTGACTTTTTACTCGCATATAAATGGCGACAAACACCGTTTTACGCCCGAACTTTCGATGCAGATTCAGCATGGCATCGGGGCCGATATTATGTTTGCTTTTGACGAATTAACTTCGCTGGTTGACCCATATACTTATCAGCAGGAATCGCTAATCCGAACTCACTCCTGGGCCGAACGGTGCCTCGCGGAGCTAGATCGGTTGCGGGCCTCACGACCAAAAAAGCCTTATCAGGCGCTATTTGGAGTGATCCAGGGCGCCCAGTACGAAGATTTGCGCCGGGCCACCAGTAAACACCTGGGTGCCATGCCATTCGACGGTTACGGCATTGGCGGCGCCATCCAAAAAGACAAGCTGGCCGACATCATCCGCTGGGTAAACGAAGAGCTACCAGCCGACAAGCCCAAGCACTTGCTAGGCATTAGCGAACCAAACGATATATTTCTGGCCATAGAAAACGGAGTAGATACCTTCGACTGCGTCTCGCCAACCCGGGTTGGCCGAAACGGTGCCTTCTACACCTATCAGGGCCGCAAAAATATCAAAGGCGCCAAGTATTTTGACGACTTCACGCCATTGCTGGAAGACTGCGCTTGCTACACCTGCACAAACTACACCCGGGCCTACATACACCACCTATTTAAATCTAACGAAATCCTTGGCTTAACGTTGATGTCGCTGCACAACGAGCACTTTATTATTAAGCTGGTTGATGATATTCGGGCTAGTATTGGTGATGGTAGCTTTTTTGAGCTTAAACATACTTGGCTAGACCTGTACTACAACTAATGATTTGTATACCGAAGTGCACATTCATTGAAGTGAATATAAATTTCTGAAAATTCTTATTTATGCTTACGGATTATTTAAATGCTAGCAGTGCTTCAGCGTTTACACGCTTAAGCCACTCATTTTCATCCTGACAGTTATTAATGTGTGCAGTAGCCTTTTCCAAAAAACTTTTCAAATCAGATGATTTAGGTTTGATCTTAGCATTGCGAGCGTTACTGAGCATAACCTCAAAGACGTCGAGCTGTAATGGAATAATTTTTAACTTACCACCGTAGTGTGCAGAGGGTATATGGTGTAAGTAATAGTAATGAACCAAAGTCGCTGGCGAAAGAGTTGGAGCGATGAAAATACAATATACATCTTGTTCAGTAGCTTTGTTAATAATTCCTAAGTGGCGCGATACAGGCTCACCTTCCATTTCGTATTGCTTCTGTCCAGACGACATTGTAACCTCTACCGTCACTTTAAAGTTTACGTAGTTACATTCAATGTCTGCCATATTGCCCGCAGCAGTGTATAAGGGTAGGCCCTCATCATCTATACGAAAGTTGCCATTTATTTCACCATCATCTAGCATTGTAAATGCTCTCCAGGTGTTCCACTCCAAAAAGAGCGGCGGTTCAACAATCTGCTTCGATTTAATTTTAGAAAAAATATCAATAATATCATCATAAGGCTCGTATGTTTGCAGCTCAGCGACTTCCGTTTTCACGATTGCACCTAACTTGGCAGTTCGTAAATGTTCATATACATCTTTAATCTCAGAAATGCTTGCAGATCCAAGGTTAGCTACTTGCTCTGTGTCGATTGCTTTTATCTTGCTCAGCAATAGTAATTTGTCATCTGTGAGTAGAAATATATTATTAGCTGAAAACAGATAGCTTTTATAGTGTTCTTCGTTCGTATAGGAAAAAGGAGCTTGGTTAATATTTTTGCAAATATAATTAACTTCATCAATTTTTTCTTTACTCACTAGTATTTTGTTTTTAAAGGGGTTTAAGCTAAAAAGCGTAGTTGCTCTTAGGTATCTAATAGCAGCGTCTGCATAATCATTATGATTTCTCTTTTTAGTCAACAAGAAGTTGCTAACGCTCAACTCAGCACTTTCCCTCGTAGCGATATTATTTGTGCTTATGGCTTCTGAGTAAAGAGTTCTTAACTCGCGTTCAAATACCTGACTTATGTATACCTTATAGCTGATATTTTTATCCCGATCTTTTGTCTCTGTCCTGAATTGCATTATTTTATTTTTTACTTTTGTATAGTCAGTGTAATTAATCATTTGCATGGCAAAGATTGCGACTTCAATTTTAGTAAGACCGTTTAAGTCATTTATAAGCCTTATCAATTCCAGATATGGTTTAACAGCAAAAACGTTTTCGCTGTCTGTATGATAAGGAGACTGTAGCTGATACTTAAGAAGCTGCTTTGTAAAAATTTCGTGTGGCCGTGGGCCGTATAGATATTCTTTGCCAGCATCTGTAATGCCTATTGAGGGGGATAGATTCACGAAACCTAATGCTTTTGGTGAGCGATTAATTCTATCGCGAGATTTGAATGCCATGTCTCCGTTTGGTAGGCCGCGGAAAAAATCTTGTTTAGACAAGAGTTTATAATATTGTATTTGGGTGGCAGTGTTCCATGGTTGTCCAGAAAAGTTTTCGACTAATAGCTTAACTTCGTCTATCATTTTATCTGGCGTTCGCGGCGACGTAACGAAAAAGAGTGCTTTATTTCCAGTTATTCTTGCCATTACCAGAATATCCTTTCGTCATCGGGTACGCATGAGCTTGGCTGATAAGGATCAACTCCTGTCTCAACGTACTGAGTTACACGTTTCTTAATGCGTGCAAAGGCACTAGGTGAAATATCGTTACCGATGAAATTACAGTTATTTTTAAGCGCAGAAATAGCGGCTGAACCGCTACCAAGGAAAGGATCACAAATAGTAAACCCGGGCTCTGCACTTGCGCTTAACATTATGTCAAATATCTCAACAGGTTTTTGTGTTGGATAGGATGCTTTATGAATACGCTTAACCCTCCATACGTCGGGGAACGAACGATTCTTTATCTTAACTGTATTTCCGTTTGTCGCAAATAGTACATACTCATGGCGTCGACGATAGTAATGACCCATTCCGAGATTCACCTTATCCCAAGTAATAAGATTTTTTACATCAAAGAATCGTCGAACAGTACTACCTAGCGAAAGCAAAGAAAATGAGTCAAACATAATATAGATATGTCCAGTAGGTTTTATGACTCTTTTGCATTCGGCTAGGAACTGCTCATAGTTTTCTACGCTATCTTCAAACTCAGCAAACCACTTTCCATTTTCAAGCCCCTTATCGTTATATTTGCCAACTATTCTGCCGCTACCAAGTTTTAGCTTATTGTTCATGCCGGAGTAGGCGGGGTCAGTAACCAATACATCTATGGAGTTTTCAGGTAGACCTGCAAGAAACTTAATGCAGTCTTGCTTGAACACTTTGATAGTGGTTTTACGATTTGTAGATAACTCAAACTGCATATTTGCTTATATTCCTTTAGCATAGTTTACACCGTTTAACAGTCAGAACGTAGAGAACTTAGCACCCAACGACAGCTTTTATTAGTTAACATGAGATAATAACAATCATGAACACCATAACCTGCACCAACTGCGGCCAGCAAATAGAGATCGATAAAGCCTTGGAGGGCCAGATTGAGGCTCGGGTTTTGGCCGCCGCTCATCAGAAGCACGAGCTGGAGCTGGTCAAGGTCAAGCAAGAGGCCGAAGCCGGCGCTGCCAAAAGGGCCGAGGCTAGACAAGAGGAGGCCATCAAGGCCCTCAAAGACGACGCCGAAGCCGCCAAGCAGGACAGCAAAGCCCTGCGGGAACAGCTCACCGAGCTCACTAAGGCATTAAGAGAAGAAACTAAAGCCAAAGACAGTGTTGAGCTGGAGATGCAAAAGAAGCTTAGCGAGGAAGAGGGCAAGATCCGCGCCGAAGCCACCAAGCTGGCCAATGAGCAACAGCGCTTAAACCTGGCTGCCAAAGAAAAAACTATTACTGATCTGCAAAAAGCCCTAGACGACGCCCAGCGTAAAGCCGCCCAGGGCTCACAGCAGTTGCAGGGTGAAATTATGGAGCTCGATTTTGAGTCGGCCCTGGCCAACGCCTTTCGCGATGACGACATCGAGCCGGTGGCCAAGGGTGTCAAAGGCGGCGATATATCGCAAACCGTTAAAAGTCCGCGCGGCGTTATTTGCGGCGTCATGCTCTGGGAAATCAAGCGCACCCGCAACTGGACCGATGGCTGGATTCCCAAACTCAAGCAAGACATGCGTGCCGCCAAGGCCAACATCCCAATCATTATTACTGAGGTCATGCCCAAACAAATCAGCGAGGACATGGGTCAGCTCGATGGCGTCTGGATTTGTAAGCCCGGCCTGGCCATTGTGCTCGGCGCCTTGCTCCGCAAAGGTCTGCTCGATGCCGGCTACCAGCGGGCGCTGGCCCAAAACCAGGGCAGCAAGGCCGAAGCCCTGTATGGCTACGCCACCAGCCACGAATTTATCCAGCAAGTCGAATCAATGGTCGAAACCT
>CAYUOI010000055.1:0-4654 GCA_964446365.1 uncultured Candidatus Saccharibacteria bacterium
CCTTACCTCGGCAATGCGAATGCCGCGCTCTACCAGGTGAGCTACAGCCCCATAAATACGTTTAGCGCCACTACTATAGCATATCTGATAACAGCTGATACTGTTACAATAGCTGCATGATAAAAACGCTTAAAAACCGGCCGTACGGACGTGCCGTTGCCGGCTTGTGCGGACTCGGAATTATCGCTCTATTAGTCGCCGGGTTGGCATGGTGGCAGCACATGGCCAATGATCCGGAGCGGGCATTCTGGACTATGCTTGATAACAGTCTTAGCACCTCTAGCGTTACGCGCCGCATAACTCAAACCAGCCAAAACGGGGCTCTTGATCAGGTCACACGCTTAAGTCTGGGCGGCCAAACCTATGCCAGCTCGCGAACTGTAGTAAGGCAGCCGACAGCATCAGGCGCCGACACGGTTATTACCGAAACCCTAGGTACTACTAAAAATGATTACGCCCGATACGTCAGCATTGACACAAACCAGCGCGGCCAAAACAATCAGCCGCTGAATTTCAGCAGCGTGCTAGGCATTTGGGGTAAATCACCCGACGCCGCCAAGGGACAGGATTCATCAGCCCAATTCCTTAACGGTACTATTCTGGGAGTCGTACCTTTTGCTCCGCTAAGCCGCGATGAGCGCCACAGAGTATTACAGACAATGCGCGATAAAAATGTTTTTGAAATCAATTACTCTAAAGTGTCATATAAAACGACCGATGGCCGTGCGGCCATAGTCTATCCAGCTGAAATTAATGCCAGTGCCTACATCGCGACGCTTAAGGTATTCGCCCACGAACTAGGATTAACCCAGCTTGAAGGTGTTAATCCGGCTAATTATTCCAGCAGCCAAGCAGAAAAGATTGAAATTACCGTCGACAAGCTATCGCACCAGTTACTGAACATTAACTATGTGTCCGAGGGCCGCCAAGAAGCGTATTCCGGCTTCGGTTTGCAGAAAAACGTCAAAGTGCCCGGAAGCACCGTGCCAATCGCTGACTTACAACAGCATCTGCAATCTATCCAATAATATGAAGAAGTTTGCTAAAAAAATAGTTGTCAGCGTGCTGGGGTGGCAGGTCCGCCGCCTGGGCCGTAAAAATCATTTTAAAATTGTCGGTGTAGCTGGCAGTATCGGTAAGACCAGCACCAAATTTGCCATCGCCAGAGTATTGTCAACCGGTAAAAAAGTCCGTTTTCAAGAAGGCAACTATAACGATTTAGTATCGGTGCCGCTAATTTTTTTCGGGCATGGCTTACCGGGCCTCTTAAATGTGGCTTCGTGGCTTAAGATATTCATTAATAACGAAAAACAACTAAGACGGCCTTATCCATTTGATGTAGTGGTGGTTGAAGTTGGTACTGATGGA
This sequence comes from uncultured Candidatus Saccharibacteria bacterium, assembly GCA_964446365.1. Taxonomy (GTDB): domain Bacteria; phylum Patescibacteriota; class Saccharimonadia; order Saccharimonadales; family CAYVSP01; genus CAZSHK01. Next base: position 1,369 of record CAYUOI010000055.1, read on the forward strand.
CCTGGTCAAATTAGTGAATTCGGGCGCTACTTAAAACTAGATTACGCGGTCGTAACAGCCGTCACTCCGGAACATATGGAGTTTTTTGCCGATCTTGACGCCGTTGCTCAAGAAGAGCTAGCGGTTGCGGCGTACGCGGATAAACTTATAGCAAACGCCGACCTATGCGACCTTAAGTACCTCAAAAGTCTACCGGTCATCACTTACGGAACAGCCGAGGCATCAGACTACAGGCTAGTTGACGTAGCATTTAAAAATTCTGAGGGGGCATTTACATTAAAAAACCAGCAAAGCCAATTTGAATTAGACGCTAAAATGCAGGCCGTCTCGCTTGCCGAAATTTACTCGGCCGCTTCGGCAGCAGTTATCGGCGAGCAGCTGGGACTGACCCAAGAGCAGATAAAAGAAGGCATTAAGTCGCTTCAGCCGGTGGCCGGCCGCATGCAAAGACTTAAAGGCCTAAAAGACTCGCTGATAATTGACGAGACATATAATGCCAGCCCGGTTGCCGTAAAGGCGGCTTTAGACAGTCTTTACGCTATGAGCGCGCCCCAAAAAATAGCCATTTTAGGCAACATGAATGAACTTGGCGGCTTATCCGAAGAAGCTCACCGCGAAATAGGCAACTACTGCGAGCCGAAACAACTTGACCTGGTGGTAACAATTGGACCCGATGCCAATATGTTTACCGCCAAAGAAGCCAAAACTAAAGGCTGCACAGTGGCAACTTTTGACAGTCCCTATGCGGCCGGTGAATTCGTTAAAAATAGATTAAAAAAGGGTGCGGTTGTGCTGGCAAAGGGATCCCAGAATGGCGTTTTTGCCGAAGAAGCCGTAAAAGTATTGCTGCAGAACCGTGAAGACGAAAAACTATTGGTCCGGCAAACGCCCGAGTGGATGAAGCAAAAGGCTAAAAATCTAAATGGCTAAAATCGCTGTCGCGGTACTGATGGGCGGACCATCACGCGAACACGAAGTTTCTTTAAATAGCGGCCAGGCAATTTGTGCCGCGCTCACCGCTGACAAATACGAAGTTCATCAGACGGCCATATCTTTACTTGGAAAATGGAAAGTCGACGGCAAAGACATGTTTTCGGCGGCCGAGGCAATTGAGAACCTGAAGAAAAATAAGGTAGATATTGTTTTCTTGGCGCTCCACGGCAGTTTTGGAGAAGATGGAACTATACAGGCACTGCTAGAAAAATACGGCCTTAAATATACCGGTAGCGGCGTGGCGGCCAGCCTGTTGGCTATGGATAAAGTTTTATCTGGCGAAATGTTCAGCCACGCTGGTTTGTTGGTGCCCAAAAGTATTACTTTTACGCGTTATGAAATGGTGCAGCAAAAAACATTACAGGATAGCCTACAGGAGCTGACTTACCCGGTTATTGTTAAACCTGCCAAGCAGGGATCAAGCGTTGGCGTCACATTGGTCGACTCAGTGGATGATTTATTGCGGGCTGTGAATTTTGCTTTTGAACACGACAATCAAATTATCGTCCAAGAGTATATTCAGGGCCGGGAAGTTTCTTGTGGAATTCTTGAGCGTGGTGCCCAGCGTAGGCCAGAGGCGTTAGCGCCAACTGAATTGAAACCCGTCGGTGCCGACTTTTTTGATTACTACGCCAAATACACGCCCGGCGCGACCGAAGAAATTACGCCGCCTGATATGCTAGCCGCCACCATCCGCGAAATACAAAAAACGGCCCTGTCTGCCCATGAAATTCTGGGCTGCTCCGGCTACTCACGGACCGATATGATCCTAAAAGACAATAAAATTTACGTTATAGAAACCAATACCTTGCCTGGCATGACTAAAACCAGCATCTTTCCCCAACAGGCGGCCGCCCAAAATATGGCCTTTCCCGAATTGGTTGATCAAATAATCACTAACGGTATCAACAGAGCGCTATAATAAGGCTGATGAAAGATTTTGATTATTCTTTAGCCGAGGTTTATTTCCGCGATCAGTTTGTACCTTTTAAAGAAGCTAATGTAAGCATTGCCAGCTCGCCGGTGCTTTACGGTCTGAGCATTTACACCGTGTTTGCTGTTACGCACAACGCTGAAAGCGGCAAATTATGCATTTTCAGGCTTAAAGAACATTTTGAAAGATTGGTTAATTCGGCCAGGATTATGGACTTTCACAGCTTTGCCGAAAGTTGGACTTACGAAAAATTTGAAGCGACCATGCTGGAACTGCTTAGCCGCAACCAGATTCACCAAGACGTCTTAGTCCGGGTAACCGTTTTTATCGATGAAGTCATTGCCGGTACTAAAATCCACGGACTCAAAAACGGCGTAAGCGCCTACATTTACCCGATGGGTGAAATTCTGCCGCGCAGCGGCGTTAGCCTGGGTATTTCCAGCTGGGTGCGTAATTCCGACAATTCAATACCCGCCAAGGCTAAGATTAATGGCAGCTACGTGAACGCCAGTCTTATGAAAAATGAAGCCTTACTTAATGGCTTTGATGACGCAATTGCACTCGATCATCACGGCCACGTTGCCGAAAGCACAGTCGCCAACCTGTTTATCGTTCGCAATGGCAAACTGGTAACGCCCGATACATCAACTGACATTTTAGAGGGCATTACGCGCGACAGTTTGATAACTATAGCCAAAGACATTGGTATAGAAGTAGAAGAGCGCAGTATTGACCGCACTGAGTTATATAAAGCCGACGAAGCGTTTCTGTGTGGAACCAGCGCCCTTATTACTCCGGTATTATCGATCGATAAAAGACCGGTGGGCAAGGGCGCATTTGGCGAAATGACGAAGCGGCTGACAGAAGCTTATAAACTGGTTCAATCGGCCGGTGATGAACGTTATGTACGCTGGTGTCTGATTGTTTAGACGCGTCGAAATTATCCTGGGTAAATCGAACAGCACCAGTTGTCGAACTGGGGTGGGAATGGTAGCATTACAGGGTTATGGCCAGATACAATCCCAAAGAAATTGAGCAGCGCTGGCAAAAGTACTGGGACGAACACCAGACTTATAAAGCCGACTTAAAGAGCGCCAAACCGAAATACATTGCCATGAGCATGTTTAATTACCCTAGCGGCGCCGGCATTCATATTGGGCATGCCCTAAACTACACAATTAGTGATGTACTAGCCCGTTTTAAGCGGCAGCAAGGCTACGAAAGCTACCACCCTATCGGCTGGGACGCCTTTGGCCTGCCGGCCGAAAATTACGCCATCAAAGCTGGCGTATCGCCGCAGGCTTCGATGGAAACGATTATTCCGAATTATCACAAGCAGTACAAAGCCATGGGCTGGAG
>CAYUOI010000056.1:0-4648 GCA_964446365.1 uncultured Candidatus Saccharibacteria bacterium
TTTTGCATTAAGGGCACGTAGTTTGGAGTGGTTACTTTGCAAACTAAGATTCCCCGGGCGGGGAATTTCATATCTGTTTTGTCTGCATCCACAATAACCACTGGGCCTTTGGCTTGGCCTGGACAACCAACTTGCCCCTTAACTAATCCCGCTGATTTATCATGAGTGTTAACAACCAAGTCATCGTACATTTTACCCAAAGAAGGACTGTAATCTATGAACCATGTGCCAAATTTTTGCGTATCCGTTGATTCAAAATAACCTTCTAAATAGTCATGGGCAAAACTACCCCCAAGCTGTTTGCTAATCCGTGTCTGCTTAGTTTTGTCTGGTACATTCAGGTACTTAACAAGCGTTTTTAAATAGCCCAAAGCAGCGCCGTTTTTGGGCAAAATACTCCACTCTTTATAGTCAAACTTGAAGACGTGTGGCTTTGCAGAGTCGTGAAAGCCCTGGGTCAGCTCGTGGTGACCGCCGCTGGTAATTTCACCCTGAATGCCGTGTTTATTGACGACAAAAATTGTTGCCCAGCGCGTATTTTCAACATGCGGCACAAAGTCTGCCCTATATTTAGCTCCATCAACGCCTTGTTCTAAAAACCACTCATAAGCCTGCGCTACGGTTTTGCCGCGCATACGAAGTTTAGGCAATCCTTCTTCTTTGGGCATCAGGCGCAGGGCGCAAAGCTCAGCTCCATGATCTTCTATATACTTCAGTAACTCTGGAGTTTTATTTGATAGGTCAGCACCATCAAATTGGACTGGTTCGTCAAAAGGCAGGCCTATTATTTTATTAAGAATTTTTAGCCGTTCGCGTTTGTCATTATCCTCACGCCGAATTACGGCCGCATCCTTGTGCTTGATGTCTTCCAGCCACTCAGTTAAAGATTTCTGCGTGTGCCAAATTTCCGCCAGTTTGTCGTCACTCATACGACCCTAACCAATCCTTTATCAGCATCAACCTCGACAAAATCGCCGGTTTTCAATAGTTTAGTCGCGTTGGCCGTACCAACAATACAGGGCTTGCTCATCTCGCGCGAAATAATCGCGGCGTGGCAGAGTATACCGCCCTCATCGGTTACAAAAGCCACGGCGTTGTCCAGAGTCACGCCATATTCGGGGCGAGTCATGGGGGTGACCAGTACCTCGCCTTTTTGAAAATTATCTAGATCCTCCATCCGCATAACTACTCGCGCACGACCCTTGACTACACCGTTTGAGGCGACCACGCCGCGGATTGCCTGCGCTGACTTGTTGCTGCTAATTTGATCAATCGCTTGCGAAGGAACATAAAAATTAATCTGTCCGTCAACCAGTGCCAAGCAATAGGCCGATTGTCGCTTTTGCAGTGTTTTACCATCGACCACTGGGCTTTTTTGTTCGTATGAGCGGCAGATTTCATCACGTGTCATAAAGAACATTTGCGCTGTAGATATGCCAATGTGCTTGGCTAGCTTTTCATACAAACGGTTAATTTTGGAGTCAGCCAGCGAAAATATATCAAGCCGATGAGTCTTCCAATAGCTGAACTCGCGGGCAAGCTCTGCCAGCTGACGAAGAGCAGGCGAAAGATCGTCGAGAGAAGGCAGCTTCTTTGAGCCGACATTATCACTAACACCTTTCTGATCAAGCCTCTTTACTAGATCGCCAACGTCTGGTGGACGGCCTAGATTGAAGGGCGCCAAAAGAAAACCATATTTATCAGCATGAGTTTTTAATGCTTGCGACAAATCTGCTGGCACATTTTTTTGATTAATTTTTCGACCATTCGGCATGTAACGCTTGGCAATTTTAGCCAAGTCGGTTCGCTCCTGAACGAAATAATTTGCTCTCGCTGGAACAAAAAATCTGGCCATGCCATTATCAATGTCGTTTTCCAGGCCAGCCTGGTGCAGACGTTTGAGTATCTCTCCACTCAGCAAATACTCGACATTCCAGAACGTGAAAAGGGATGTCGAATGAATCTCATAAGCGTCCCAGAACTTGTTAAGCCCATCCATTAACTTCTGCCCCTCGTTGCTTAAAGAAGCAGTCTGTAGGCTATCGGCAATGTCCAGAAGTGCGCTGGCTGTACCTTGCATAATATCGATGAATTTTGCGACTGCGTCGATGGCTGAGACATCGACGCCAACGGCTTGGTTAAAATCTTCATCGTCATTATAGTTCCAGCTCATAGCACCGCCCGCATCGATGGCGATGAATTCTGGCTCATACTCAAGATCGACTTTTTTAAAAGCTGGTCTCAAGCTGCCGCGCAGACTTAGATCAGCAAAAAGTACAGACTGGGGAACAGTCAGGGCATACTTTACTCCCGCAGGCGCAATGGGTAAGGCCAACTTATTGTCACTCATTTCCTGTCTCGTAACTACTTGGTTAATAGTATCTAGCTTAATGATAGTGCCCTCGTCCAAAACATCCATGCAATTTTCAGACCCGACTATACATGGCCTTTTTAATTCACGGGCTACTATTGCGGTATGCGATGTAATGCCGCCTTGGGCGGTTATAAAACCAGCGGCCAACTTCATATAAGGAGTGTAATCGGGCATGGTAACGCGGGCTACCATAATGTCGCCGCGCTTGACGCGCCTAAGGTCATCCGTATGTGAAATTTTTACCACTGGGCCGCTTGCTACACCTTTATAGGCCACTGTGCCGGGGCTAATTAAAGAGTTTTGCTGACCGTGTACCGGTTTTACTATCAATTTTCTGGCTTGGGCTACAACCTTTGGCTCAGTACTAATAGTGGTTTGATTGCCGGTGTAATAGTAAAGATACTTTTGGCTGAGACGATGCTCAATTTGTTTAAAGTTAGGGGCTTTATGCGTATTTATAAAATCATCAATCTCTGTATCCAAAAGATTGGCAACGTGACTTTTGGTCCATTGCTCGCCATCTAGATTCTTGATGTCTAGTGCCATTGCTTCAAAGCTAGCTCTCAGGCGCGACTGCAACAGCTTGGCTCTATCAATTCGGTCTGTTCTAAGCAGAGCATACTCACGTACCAAATTGGCCTGATTCAAAAGTTCCGCATCCTTAATTTCCCGGCGTAAGTACTGGTCGGGCTGGATAGACGAATCTATAGAGCCTTCAATATCGTTTATCTCAGCCTGGGCTTCACGAGCAGTTAAGCTGGCTACTTCTGACTCAATTTGACTAACTGATAATAAACGCTCAGTGAAGGTATACTCGTTAACGTGCTTAAAATCGTCTACTATTTGGCCGAGTGATGGACCAATATCATGCCCATCCAGTTTTGATAAAGCTGCCTTGCAAATAGCCAAACGCATTTTTTGGTAATCTTGAAGGGCCTTTGGTGTAGCCACAATTTCCAGTATTTTATCGCTGTGTTTGGGGTAGAGTTCCTCAATCATTTGTTTGAAGCTTGGGTAGATAATTTTGTCCACGGCTACGCCAACATATAAAAACCAGCTTAAGTCAGATAAAAAAATACGGTAAGCCTTAATATTTGATGAATAATCAGATGGTTTAGACTCAAATTGCTGACATAGCTTGGTAGCCGTTTTCTTAACTAGCTGATAGTCGGCCAAATGTTTTTTGAGTTTGGTTTCAGAATCCACCGAACTGGCGCATTTTTCCAGCAATTTCTTGGCAGCTTCAGCCTCAAAATAGTAAGCTCGGTTGTTGCCCTCTAGCGGCAGGCTGGCTACCTCCACCGGGCAAACTGCGTTGGCGGTCAGGCGCACCAGTTCATCCCGCTGCACGCTGGCTGGCCGAGCCAGAGTTAGCACGCATTGTCCAAAAAAGTCCGGTAGATCACTGGCGGGTTCAGGATCTAGAGTTGTGATAGGACGGCTTTGGAGTATGAATAGCTGGCCTTTACTAAACGCCCACTCAACATCAACAGGGAAGCCATAAAGACCTTCAATTTTTGAAATTTCACTCGCTAGTTTATCTAGCATGGCCTCAGTGATAATTGGCTCGGACTTGGTTAGTTCCGAATCCACGATCTTGAACGACCGCTTATCAATAATGTAAGCATCGGGTGTCAAAGCGCCGGATACCAGCGATTCGGCTAACCCCTCTACCGCTTCAATAATCATTTGATTTCTGTTGTTTGTAACCGGGTGGACCGAAAATGCCACGCCGGCGACTTCGGCTGGGACCATAGCTTGCACAACTACAGCCACCCCGCCACTTTCAAGGCCTTTGTTTTTGGCATAGGCCAGTGCTCGCTCGGAACCGGCCGAATCACGACATTTTTTTATGGCTTCAAGCAGGCCATCGCGTTTAACATTTAGGAAAGTATCGAACTGACCGGCCCAAGCGTCTTTTTGGCCGTCTTCTGCGATAGCACTGGAACGTACGGCCACTTTTTTAGCGCCAAGTTTATCAAAGGCGGCCAAAATCTCATCTGTTAATGACTCGTCCATAATTTCGGCCGCAGTGGTTATAACAAAACCATCCGGCACTCTAAAGCCAGCCTGAATCATCTTAGCCAAAGCGGCGCCTTTGCCACCGGCCAGCTTCACTTCATCGGCTTCACTGAGCTGAATCAAACTTCCCATTATCCATTTATGATACACCGGTCAGAGTATTGCTATTTAAGATATAAAGTTGTAAAATATATGTTGATATGTATTTTGGCAGGCTTTTGGCCATATTTACGGGAATTATCGTCTTCATCA
>CAYUOI010000057.1:0-4632 GCA_964446365.1 uncultured Candidatus Saccharibacteria bacterium
ATTTTGGTCGGGTCTTGCTTCATGGCTATCCCGCTATGAACGTCAGGGCGTGGCCGATCTGCCCAGCGCGGCCGGCGCGGCCGATGCGGTGGATGTAGTCGGAGTACGACTGCGGCAGCGAGTAGTTTATGACGTGGGTAATGTCGGCAATGTCGATGCCGCGTGCGGCCACGTCGGTGGCTACCAAGATGCTGACTTCGTCGTTTTTAAAGCTATTGAGAGCGCGCTGGCGTTGGCCTTGGGTTTTACCGCCATGAATGGCATCGGCCTTAAAACCGCGAACAACTAATTCTTTGCTAAGCCGCTCGACACTACGCCGGGTTTCGTCAAACACCAGTATCTTTTTGACTTCACCTTTAATTAAAATGTCCTGGAGTTTATCGAGCTTCTGGTAGGGCGTGCCGTAGCGCACCACGTTCTGGTGGACGTTATCACTGGACTGGCCGCTTTTTATTGAAACGCTGACCGGATCATTGGCGAAGGTTTGGATAAGATCTTTAACACGGGCGTCCATGGTGGCCGAGAAAAAGAACGACTGGCGGCTGTCGTTGACTTCGCTCAGGATTTTACGAACATCGTGCACAAAGCCCATGTCCAGCATCCGGTCGACCTCATCAAGTACAACTATGTTAAAAGTGTCTAGCTTAAGAGTGCGGCGTTCCAGGTGGTCTTTGATGCGTCCCGGCGTTCCAACTACTATGCGCGGGTTGTTTCGTAAGTCGCGCAGCTGCGGATTCATTGGGCTGCCACCAATTAATACAGCGGAGTTTATGCCGCTGCCTTGGGCCATCCATCGGAATTCAGCTTGAATTTGCTGTGCCAATTCGCGGGTAGGCGCAATTATTAAAGCTTTGTGTCCGCGCATTTCCATAAGCTGATTCAGAACAGGTATGGCAAAGGCGGCAGTTTTACCGGTGCCGGTATCGGCTATGCCAATGATGTCCTTGCCTTCCAGGGCAAGCGCAATAGTTTGATCCTGAATAGGTGTCGGCGTTTTATAACCCTTGTTAGCCAGATTTTGCTTAAGCAACTGGGCAATCCGGAAGCTGCTAAAGCTGTTTGCCGGCGCGTAGTCGGCGGCTTCGGCAGCGGTGGCGGTACGCACAAATTTGGCTGGGTCAATGTACTGCCCGCGGCGGCCTCGGTTAACCGGACGCGTCCGGTGGTTGCTGGATTTATAGACGTAAGACATTAAAAAGAATCCTGTCGGTTAATAGTTATTACTTGTCGGTAATGAAATCGAGTAAGTAATCTAAAAACCCGGATTCATCTTGAACAATGACCTATACATTAGCATCATTACACTATTGCGTCAACAATAAGCTTAGGTGTTACAATTTTGTTATGCCGCAAATTAGTTTTCCGGGCGAAACGCCATCACCAGAAAATTTAGACATTTTACAAAAACAACGCTTGCACGAAATACTAAACCCAGCTCACACGGCGCTGTTAGCGATCGATTTGCAAAATGATTTTTTGTCGCTCGAAGGTAAATCGGTGGCTAGCTGGCACCAGGATATAAGCGCGATGCGGGCAACCTTGCCAAGAATTGAAGAGGTAACGGAAGAGTTCTATCAAAAAAATAGGCCGGTCATACGCACCATTACTTATGAAGACCCGGAGCTACGTACAGAAGCCGGACTAGATCGCTTTTTATGGTTCGAAGGTAATGACCGTGACGGCGAAGTTGCCTGCCTTAAGGGAACATGGGGCTCCGAATTATATGTACCCGCCCGTGAAGGTGACATTATTATTGAGAAGCAACGTATTTCGGCTTTTGTGGGCACAGAACTTTCTAAAATCATTGCGGAGCAGGGCATTCGTACTCTGGTAATTGTCGGCTTAAAAACACAGCGCTGTATTGAGGGTACAGTTCGGGACGGATACGATACCGAGTCTAATTTGCATATAGTCACACTAGAAGACTGCGTGGCTTCCGATGATATGGCTTTGCATGAAGCGACATTGACCGAACTAAAAAAATTCTACCCGCCTGTTATTACTTCTGAAGAATTTAAGCAGGTGTGGCAAAGCTATACTGATAGCTCTACAACGGTATAGTCTTGAGTATTTTTTTAGCGGCCCGAGTGCGGCCGGTCAAAAAATTATAAGCCATGTCCGGCAAGCTCACATTGTTCAAATCTAAAATGTATTCTGCTGCTGCCCTTACTATTGGCCTATCTTCGTCCAGTACCCTGAATTCGGGTTTATCCTGCCACGTATGGGCTGGTGGTGCCGGACGACCTTCATAATCAACGGGTGGTGCCATGGTATCAATTTGGCGGGTCTGATTATGAAACCTAATCCCAAAGTTATTAGCATCCCATTTTACGGAATTGCTAGGAATGACATCGTGTAGGGCATGAAAAGTTAAGGCATCATGCACAACTTTGCATTCAGCCCGCTTATCTAGAATAGCTACTTCTCCTGGGTTCGAACTTGGTCTCATAATGAATAAATTATCATATCCAGTAAATTTTACAATTTCACTACTAAAAAAGTTCAAATCACCATTTTATTGAGAAGCTAGTCACATAATATTCCGGTTGAGCACCTGCCCTGTCTCTGGGGTCTACCTCTTCAACCGTGCTGCTTGCCACCTCAAAACCGTCCGCCACTAGTCCATCTATTACAGATGCCGTCGTAATATCGGCAATAGTTTCTATAAAGGCAACTTCGTCGCGAGATTTTCTAGAAGCACTTATGCGCTCTGTATATAAATAATAGGCGGTGTTTCGTCCCATTAGCGACGCCTCATGTATAGATTTATCAATTGATCCTCTCTGAAGTCTGGTTGCAGCATCAATGCTAGCTTGTAGAGCTTCAAGCTCGGATTCAGCTTCAGCCTGTTCGTTTGCCCTTGCAGCTTCAGTAGCTAATCTCATTCTTTCGGCACTAGTACGCGAAACTTCTCTGGCTCTATTCGCTTCCATGCTTGTCCCCTTAATCTATTTATTTAAGTTGCCCCCGCTAAATAATGCAAGCATGAGGATAAACAAAAAAGCACCTTTTGAATTAGGCAACTCTCGGATCACCCGTACCGCTCCAAAACCCAAAGTTCCAAACTTCTGGGATCGTTTTAAGCATATTGTCGAGCTGACGGGCTCGGTATGGATCTCGTACCTGAGTTGTTTGTTCCCAAAAAGCACGCTGTAACACAACGGAATCCGGCACAAGTACACCGTAAACTCTCTCAACATAGTCTTCGAAGCCTTCCAGACCTTCATAGGCAGAGGCTATACTTCTTGCGTTTTCAATATTGCGTGCTTGTCTGGCTGGTGCATTACTTTCGTATAAGTTTCGCTTAAAGAATGCAGCTTGCCGAACCAAGTAGCATCGTTCGGCAAGCAAACTAACTAATCGGCACTCGCGCCCGGAATTACTACGAAAGTCATATCGAACTACTTCTTCCGTCGTTACCATTGCACGGTGGACATCTTCGACTAAATCCTCAAACCCATCAAGACCTGGATTAAAAGGTGTTGCTAGTGCCTGCAAACGGGCAATTTGGTCTAACCGTATATCCACGATTCTTACCAAAGGTAATTCATTTTTTAGATTCACCATTTTCGGCGTATCCATTGCTGACTTGTGTTCTGCTAGCACACCAATAAGCTGAGGCTCTACCAAGTCCATTTCTGCACGTATTTCACCGAGATTGTGGTAAGCAGGCAGCTCAACCCCAAACCTTCGGCAAAACTGCGCTCCCGGATTAGGCTCTCCAACGGCTATAAACTCAGTCATAATGGACGTATGATTTCAGGTTCTTCGGTTTTGAGCGCCCTTAGTACGTTTAGATCTTTGCTCGTACAACCTTCAGCGGGAATACTAATGAAGCCGCAGACCTGCAGCTCTTTGTGCGGGTTATAAACTGCGTGTACTTCACCGAAACGTTGTCGCCAGTAAGACCACAGACCGTCACCCTCTTTCCAGGTCAGCGCGCCTTTATAGCCTACAGTCAGCGTACTCCTAGGCAACGCGAATGATTTTCCTTCTATGACACTTTCATAATTTTCTTGGCCGAGTTCGGCAAGTTTATTTACTTTTCCGAAGCTTCCGCTCAGCAAATCAAGATTGCCGGCAAACGCTATTGGTTCTGCGTCCGTATCTTCAACCTGCCTGGCCAGTATAGTCAAGTGTGTCTCACTATGTGTCGACACCTTATTTCTTCCAACTACCTTTGTTGCCCGCGGATAATCGCCGGTATCTGTATCCTCAAGTTTTTGATGACTCTCGTCGCCCGTACCGTCGCCGGGAGCAAAAGCGATTACGTATAATGTGGCAACGGCTTCACCCAAAAGTTTAACGGTTGTAGCACTCCGCGCCGAATTGGGCTTGTCAGGTGTAAGCTCTAACTTACTGGCGGTATATAGATCGAATTCTACCGTACCCTCTGACAAATCAGAATAACCTTGAAGCCCAAACCGAATGGTTTCTTCAAGAGATGAAATTGGTACGCCTACGACCTCTGCACTCATAAGTACTATTATATAATATTGCTATAGTTATTTCAACACTAATTGATAAGCCTTTTAGTTCCAGTTGGGTACTTTTGACAAACAAAAAAGCACCTCTTACGAGATGCATTTTTGGTGGAGCTGGCGGATACTGCCTCCGCGTCCGATGGTTTAA
>CAYUOI010000058.1:0-4623 GCA_964446365.1 uncultured Candidatus Saccharibacteria bacterium
ATCCTATCTCTTAGGACGACGAACCGCCAGGTCACCACCTGGCGGTTTTCTTTTGCCGCCCTCAAACACCTCGGGTCCTGCCGCTCGGTCCGCCCCAAGTGTGCTCGCTAACGCTGCGCCAACTTGGGTGCTGCCCCGCCTCGCGTCACCCGCGGCGGCTTGTGGCAGACACCGCTTATGGTTGCATGAAAAAATAATTGGCTCATAATTTATTACATGAGTCAAACGGACGCTGACCCCTTTGAAGTGTCGGACCAGCCAGATGTATATAAGGTATGGGCTGATTTTGTAAAAACACCAGGCAATCTAGATACTTTATATGCTCTGCTAGATACATTCGAAGCGGAAGCGACGGAAGATACAGATGAGACAGATGACCTTTTTGAGCAACTAAAGCGTGCTTATGGCACGCCAGAACCAGCTCCGGCACCAAGCGACGAATTTATTAAACTTTTATCAAAAACCGTTTTGATGTCTCTTCGAGATAGTCTGACTTTTCCTACAACAGTATCAGAATCTTAACCCTTAGATTTGATTAATTGCTCGTGCTTGCAAAGTTTTAGCCATGCGAGAGAATAGAAACATGCCCAGTGAAGCCTTTGATCAGTACGTGGCCAGCCTAGAGGAGCAAAGGGAAGTAATGCTCAAATTTGATGAACTGCCTAAAGAGGCGAGCCTTAAAGGCGCCAATTTTGTTTTAGTGACCGTAGGCATTTTAAGAGATCATTTCGGCTCCCCGCCCGTAAGAGCGCAGGTTGAATGGGCGGCCGGCACGGCAGTAAAAAATGGCATACGCGTAAATACTGGTTTGGAATATAATGGCGCCCCAAAAACCTTTTTCAATGGTGCTCTCTACGCATTTATTGGTGACTTAATGGGTAGTGGTCTCGTAGAAACATCGCCCGATGGATTGAGTGTAACGGATGCGGGCGACAAAGTTCTTGCGGAGCTATTCTCATCCCAAGCAGTAACTGACAGCTAAGCTTAACCCGTTAAGTTTGGTATACTAATTGAAATGGCAGGGAAGAAAACGGCAAGACCGATTGTTGAAGTGCGTGATCTTAAAAAGTCTTATGACGACAAGGTCGCCGTCGATGGAATAAGTTTTGACATCCAGCAGGGTGAGATCTTCGGTATCCTCGGTCCTAACGGCGCCGGCAAGACGACTACGCTGGAGATGATAGAAACTATCCGCCCCATTGATGGCGGCAGCATAAAAGTGAACGGCATGGACGTCGCCAAACAGCCACAACAGGTTAAGTACATTATCGGCGTTCAACCACAGAGCCCGGCCTTTATGGATAAGGTCAAGTTGACCGAGCAGTTGCAACAACTTGCCTCGGCCTACGGAATTAAAGTGAATGCCATGGCCCTTCTGGAAGAAGTGGGGCTTAGCGAAAAGGCTAGCAGCTATGTCGAAAACCTATCCGGCGGTCAGAAGCAACGCTTTAGTATAGCCGCCTCGCTGGTGCACAAGCCCAAAGTATTTTTTATGGATGAACCGACCACCGGTCTGGACCCTCAGGCCCGCCGCAATCTTTGGGATCTTATTCAGAAAACCCGTAAAAATGGCGTAACAGTACTGTTGACGACGCATTATATGGAAGAGGCCGAACTGCTGTGTGACCGCGTGGCCATTATGGATAACGGCAAAATCATTGCTCTCGATACGCCCAAGAAACTGGTTAAAGACCTGCTGAGCAAGGGCTTCAAAAAAGAACAGCACGTCGAACAGGCTAATCTAGAGGATGTCTTTATTGATCTGACCGGTAAGGAGTTACGCGACTGATGAAAAAAAAGTTTCTGCCGGTAATAACTTTTGCACGTATCGGTATTAAGCGGGCTTTCCGTGATAAAACGGCCATATTCTTTATATTTCTATTTCCGCTTATTTTCCTATTTGTCTTCGGTGGGATTTTTAGCAAAAATAACGGCGTATCCTTTAAAGTTGCCTTGATAAACCAATCGCAAACACCCTTCTCACATCAGTTTACCGACCAGCTTAAACACGACAAGGTGTTTAAAATTGATGATAAGGTTACCTCGCTGGATAAAGCTAAAGAGAAAATGAGCCGTGGCCAGATGGATGCAGCCATTGTATTGGGCCAGGACTTCGGCATGGTTAAAAACGGCCAATATCCCAGCGGCCAGGCCAAGATTTTCTATACAAATAATAGTCAGTCGGCCGCCCAAACCTTGGAATCTGTCCTCAATTCTATCTTTGCAAAAGTTAATGGCGAACTTGTTAAGACCGACGATCCCTTTACCGTTACTGCCGAGCAATTAAATATCAAAAATCTGAAACAGTTCGACTATACTTTTGCTGGCTTGATCGGCTTCAGCATTATCGGCCTGGGCATTTTCGGACCAGTCAATGTCTTTCCTGAGCTTAAGAAGCAAGGTGTATTACGCCGATTGCACACCACGCCACTGCGCGTCTGGCAATATTTTGTTGCCAATGTGGCCAGCCAATCGGTAATTGGATTAATGTCAATTGCCCTGATGTTTGTGGTTGCTATAACAGTCTTTGATCTACATGTCAGCGGCAATCTTATTGAACTTGTGCCTTTCCTAGTGCTGAGCATTGCAATGCTATTCGGGATCGGAATGGCCATAGGCGGGTGGGCCAAAGACCAGAACCAAGCGGCACCACTGGCTAACATCGTGGTTTTTCCTATGTTGTTTTTGTCGGGCACTTTCTTCCCACGCTTTTTAATGCCGCTTTGGCTGCAAAAAGTTTCTGACTACTTGCCATTAACACCTGTAATTGACGGTATCCGACTGATAGTTACAGAAGGTAAGCACTTGACCCAGCTTGGTCCACAGATAGGCCTGATCGGGGCCTGGATGTTGGCTGTGTATATTATTGCGTTCGCCGTATTTAGATGGGAATAGCACTTTGGAGCTGCAGCACAGTTTAAAGCCAGGCAAAACGGAGGTAGGTTTTAAAAATGTTGAAGAGATACAGCGTGTTTCTGAGGCACTTCATTTGGGTCACATAAGCATGCTGGTAGTCCGCACCTTTATGGCAGATCTGCGCGATAACTGGCCTCTGGTAGTTACATATTCTGACGATACGGTTAAACGAATGTCTAGCGTATCTAATCCACCCCGAGCGTTAACTTCCTATGTTTACTCTGCCCTATAGAGCCGTCCCTTTACTTCTTATGTGAATCATGTTGTTCTTATGACATTATTCTAGTGCTTGCATCGAACCTTACGGGGGTGTAGGGTATATATTCGTGACTCAAAATAGTAAAACCGGAACAGGGGAGCAATTAAGCTCGCACGCCGTAACAAGAATCGGTAGATTTTTGGAGAAATTCGGCCTTATTACTACTGGCCTTGGGTTGGCGCTTTTTTCTGTTCAAAATGAGATTCTAGAAAATCACTTTGAATTCTCGGTAGATAGCTGGGTCAGTCCGAGCATGATTTATGGAGGCGCGGTTGTTGCGGCGGCCGGCCTTGTCTTGGTACTTGCGGGTGAAAGTCAGGAAAATCGAGACGACCCCAGTAGATCTTAATTTTTCTGATATGCTTGAACTATGACCAAAGCGCGATATGTTCAGTATTTTGCCTGGGCACTGAGCTTGGCGGTGGCCGTGATTGCCTTTGTGGCATGGGGGCAGGGAGTGGGCTGGCAGTTCGGTAGTCTGAGCCCTTATAGTTTTTTCCCGCTATTTGGCCTTTTGGCTTTTAGTCTTATGTGGTCGCATTACATTGCCAGCGTAGTGCGCCAGCACTTTAATGTCGACAAACAGGTTCTGAAAACCTACTTTGAGGTCACCAGCTTTGCGGTTCTGTTTTCAATTCTAGTGCATCCTGGTTTACTAGCCTGGCAGTTGTGGCGTGACGGTTTAGGCCTGCCACCGGGCAGTGAGGTCAAATACGTTGGTCCGGGCCTGGGTATTTATATTGTGATGGCTTTAACTGCTTTGCTGATCTTTCTGGCCTACGAGTTCCGGCGGTTGTTTCATGGTAAAAGCTGGTGGAAATATATGGAATACGCCACTGACGCAGCCATGGTTCTTATTTTCATACATTCATTAAAGTTAGGTTCACAGCTTCAAACTGGCTGGCTACAACCCATTTGGTACTTCTACGGCCTGACATTACTGGGGTCGCTGGCCTACATTTACTACCAGAAATTTCAAAAGCGCGGCATTGCTAAATAACCGTAAGTGTGATATAGTAGCAATATGTCTATTGAAACAGACCCTCTAGGCCATTTACAGCCCGGCTCCCCTGAACGGCTGGCGCGAGCCCAGCAACTGGCTGATGCGCACTGGCAAGCCTCTACGCCCATCGCTACACCTGAAGCAATGGCAGATTTTAGAGATAAGCTAAAAGATTCCGGAGCTTATGCAGATATTGGTGCCACTACAACGGCAGCTCAGCTAGAAATTGTGCCTTTGACAGCCAACGCTTATCCAGACCGATTATCACAAACGGTTGAACGCCGTCAGAAATTCTCTGCTCCGGGTGCGCATATAGAACAAGATGCGTTAGCGGCGCGCATACGTCGTGAAACAGCTGAAAAATTTCACTCAGTACAGTAAGGAGATATATGGCTAAAGCAAAGCCATTTCCAGGTCCAGGGCAGGGAGAAGCTTTTGATGCGGG
>CAYUOI010000059.1:0-4584 GCA_964446365.1 uncultured Candidatus Saccharibacteria bacterium
CGAGATGAAAACCGGTGAAGGTAAGACGCTTGTCGCCACGCTACCGGTTTATTTAAACGCTTTAACCGGCAAGGGTGTCCATATTGTTACTGTCAACGATTATCTGGCCCAGCGCGACGCCGGCTGGATGGGGCAGGTCTATCATTTCATGGGTCTCTCGACCGGCGTTATTATTGCCGACGAGTCATATGTATATGACCCAAATTTCAGCAACACCAAGCATGCCGATAAACGCTTCCACCATTTAAAGCCGGCCACCCGCCAGGAAGCCTATAACGCCGACATTACTTACGGCACCAACAACGAGTTCGGCTTTGATTACCTGCGCGATAACATGGTGCGTGAAGTTGACCAGCTGCGCCAACGAGATCTTCATTACGCCATTGTCGATGAAGTAGATTCGATTTTAATTGACGAAGCCCGCACGCCACTTATCATTTCGGCGCCCGCCGTTACCAGCGGTAGCGCCTATGCCCAATTCGCTAAAGTCGTCCGCAATCTTAAAGACGAAGTGCATTATGAAAAAGACGTAAAACGGCGCAGCGTTATTCTAACCAATGCTGGCATTACGCTGATGGAAAAGACCCTGGGTATTAGTAACCTTTACGACACTTCCAATATCCGTACCATCTACCACCTGGACCAAGCCTTGAAAGCGCACGCTTTATTTAAGCGCGACAAAGATTATGTCGTCACCAAAGAGGGCGAGGTAGTGATTGTCGACGAATTCACCGGACGCTTGCTGAAGGGCCGCCGCTATAACGAAGGCCTGCACCAGGCAATAGAGGCCAAGGAAGGCGTTGAAGTCCAGGAAGAATCCATGACGCTGGCGACCATTTCTTTCCAGAATTACTTCCGCTTATACGACAAGCTGGGCGGCATGACCGGTACGGCCAAGACCGAAGAAGACGAGTTCCATGAGATTTATAAACTGGAAGTCATAGAAGTGCCTTCAAACCGTAAAATTGTCCGTGAAGACCGGACGGACCGGATTTATAGAAGCGAAGACGGCAAGTTTAAGGCTATTGTTAAAGAAGTCAAAATGCTGCAACAGCGCGGCCAGCCGGTGCTTTTAGGTACGGTTTCGGTGGAAAAAAACGAAATACTCAGCCGGGCTTTGAAGAAAGCTGGCGTTAAGCACGATACCTTGAACGCCAAAAATAACGAAAGCGAAGCCGGCATTATTGCGCGGGCCGGTGAGAAAGGTTCTGTTACGTTAGCCACTAACATTGCCGGACGTGGTACCGACATTGTGCTGGGCGACGGCGTTAAGAAGCTGGGCGGTTTATTCGTCTTGGGCAGCGAACGCCACGAGTCGCGCCGCATTGATAATCAGCTGCGTGGAAGGGCCGGACGCCAGGGCGACCCGGGAACTACCCAGTTTTTTGTAAGTACAGAAGACGACCTTATGCGCATTTTCGGCGGTGACAGAATTGGTTCGGTAATGGACCGGCTACGCGTCGATGACGAAACGCCTATTGAAAACCGCATGATTAGCAAAAGTCTGGAAGCCGCCCAGAAAAAAGTCGAGGGCTACAATTTTGATGCCCGCAAAAACGTAGTCCAGTACGACGATGTTATGAACCGACACCGCAAGGCAACCTACGCCATGCGCCGCGAGATTTTGCACGATACCGACATAAAAGCCCGCGTTAAAATCTTCATAGAAGAAGAAGCCCAGGCACTGGCCGCATCGCCGCTAAATACGACTGATCAGTTTGAAGACGTAGTAAAAGAAGTCTTTCCGTTTGACGATAAAACACTAGACCGCTTATTTGATACCGACACTACCGGTTTTGGCAAAGTACTTTTGCAGGAAGCTAACGAACTTTATAACGGCCGCGAAAAAGCCTTTGGCGAAGAAATTATGCGCAAAATTGAGCGCGATATTTACCTCCAGGTGCTGGATAACCTCTGGATGCAGCACCTCGAAAATATGGACCATTTACGCGAGGGAATTCACTGGATTAGCGTCGGCCAGCGCGACCCGTTAGTCGAATATCGCCGCCAAGGACAAATAATGTTTGAAACCATGCAAAATGATTTACGCCACGATGTTGTACGGGCCTTATTTAATGCTGAGCCGGTAGATGAAGAAGATCTGGACAGGCCGATAGAAACCGAGCTAACGCGGGCCGCCCGCCAGTCAGTCGACAATGCAGATACAATTATTGAAGCCGAGGAGTTCGAGGCAACTGATTTCACCAGCAGCACTGACAAGTTGGATAGCCGCAAACAGCACGACAAACTCAAAAAAGCCCGCAAAGCCGAGCGCAAGCGTAAGGCCAAAAACCGCAAACGTAAATAAGGGAAGTCTATGAAGCATACAGTTACTGAATTGACTCTTAAGAACGGCGCCAAGGGCCTGCTGATAAACATTCCTGACGCCACTGTTGTAACCTATGATTTAAATTTCCGGGCCGGTGAATATCTGGTGCGTAAACATAAATGGGAAACCCCGCACTTAATGGAGCATCTGCTGCTGGGCGCCAACGAGCTTATTCCCAAGGCCCGCGCTTTTCAGGCCGAATTTGAAAAAAATGGCGCTTATTCAAATGCCAGTACCGGCACCTATGAAATAACCTACGAAGCCGAATGCGCCGATTTTGAATGGGACAGGGTACTGGGTTTGCTGCTGACCGCTATAACCAAACCACTGTTCTTAGAGGAGGAATTCCTGGCCGAGTTCGGCAATGTCCGTGAAGAACTGATGGCTCGCAGCAACAACCACTTTCGTTATTTGAGTCTGGCACTTCGGCAAGCCTACGGTTTTCTGGTGCTAACTGACCAGCACCGTTTTGCGTTGATGGATAACGTAAGTGTTGAAGACGTCCGGGAACACTACAAGACGACGCACACTGCCAGTAATCTGCGCTTTGTAATTGCCGGCAATCTACCGCTAGCCCGCCGCCGCGCCATCAAACAGCTTATAGCTAACCTGGAACTACCTAATGGGGAAGGGCGCACCGCGCTGCCGCCGGAAAAGCCTACCCGGCTGGCAAGACCGCTGCACATTCATAATGAAAGTGTCGACAACCTATATTTTTATATGGACACCTTTTTGCAACGCCGTTTAAGCGACTCGGAAAGCGATGCTTTAAGTCTAATAAACGCCATGCTCACGGAAACACTTTATTCCAGAATACTGGGAACGGCCCGCGAACGCGGACTGGTCTACCATATGAGTTCCGGCTATGGTTTGACGGAACAAACCAGCAACTGGTGGTTCGGCGCCCAGGTGCTGCCCAAAAACGCGCCGGCGCTATTTGACATAATGATCCACGAACTTGAAGAAGTATTTGCTGGTCATTTGAATGAAGCGGACATTGAAGCGGCTAAACAGTATGCTCTGGGCCGCTTCCAGCGCAGCGGCCAAACTGTCGGCGGCACCTCAAACGGCTATTCGCAGCGCTATTTCTTTGACGATCAGATCGATGATTACTACGAAATTCCGGACCGCATCAAGGCTATAACCAAGGACAGTATCATTGCTGTCAGCCGCGCCTTGTTCGAGGAAAATGTCTGGGGCTTCGGCACTCTAGGCAATGGCGGTGAAAACTTCAGCCGCAAACTGCATAAACAACTCCTACAGCTCTGGCAGTAAGATATACTGTTAAACATGGATTTGGAGAAAACAGCGCTTGCGCTGAGTACAGATATTGCCCAGGCGATTGAGCAACTGAAGATTGCTGAACTGGAAAGCGAACTTCAAAAGTTACAATTAACCAGCCAGGCCGCAGACTTCTGGGCCGATAACCAGACAGCCCAGGATGTAATGAAGCGTATCAGCCAGCTGCACGAAAGAATCTCACCCTGGAGGGAACTGGAAACCAGCGTCAAAGATCTAGGCGAAATGGTTGACCTTAAAGACAATAGTCTAACCAGTGATTTAGAACACCAGCTTAAGACGGTGCAGGCCAAGTTCGCCGGTCTCAAAAATGAACTTAAATTTGCCGGCCCCTATGATGCCAACAACGTCATTCTCAGTATATATGCCGGGGCGGGCGGAACCGATGCCCAGGATTGGGCCCAGATGCTGCTAAGAATGTATAGCCGCTGGACTGATAGTAACAATTACCAGCTTAAAACACTTGATCAAAGCAGCGGTGATGAGGCCGGTCTGAAAAGCGTCACGCTGGAAATTGACGGTAATTTTGCCTACGGCAAGTTAAAAGGCGAGCACGGCGTGCACCGTCTGGTCCGACTGAGTCCGTTTAATGCCGACCATTTACGCCAGACCAGCTTTGCCAAGGTTGACGTGCTGCCTAAAATTGATACGCCGCAGGATATGGAAATCGATGACAAAGAACTGAAGGTTGACGTCTTTCGCAGCGGCGGCCACGGCGGCCAATCTGTAAATACGACTGACTCAGCAGTTAGGATTACCCATTTGCCGACTAATATTGTCGTAACCATACAGAACGAGCGCTCACAGCTGCAGAATAAAGAAACGGCCATGACAATTTTGCGATCCAAACTAGCCGCGTTACAGTTGGAGCAACATGCAGAAAAGGTATCGGAGTTAAAAGGGCCCAACGAACAGGCTGCCTGGGGCAACCAAATCCGCTCCTATGTCTTACATCC
>CAYUOI010000060.1:0-4569 GCA_964446365.1 uncultured Candidatus Saccharibacteria bacterium
TTCCCATAGTTCCTAAAGTGTACCAAACCTTGCGGTCATGGGCTACCAACCGCCGCCACCTCCACCACCTCCACCACCGCCCGAAAAGCCACCGCCGCCGCTAAAGCCACTACCGCCAGAACTGCGTGGCGGGCTGAAGTTTGTAGCCATAGCGCTAACGGAACTGCTTAAGCTGGAAGTTAGATAGATTGCATTAAAGGTCGACCAGTTGCCGCTGTACCAATCCGGCGGCGTCTTGTAGATATCGGCGAATTGCTTAGCCCACGCCTTTTCAACGCCAAGCACAATGGCATAAGGCAGCAGTTTCTCGAAAAGCTGGACTGTCTTTTCTGGCCCGTTCGATTTTTCCGCGTAGGGCGCGTCCGGGCTTTGCAGCATTTTGATGCGATCTTTCTCGGCCACGTTCATATACATTTTTAAGCCTTCAATATTTTCCTTGGCGGCAACGCCTTCGGCCGTACGCTTAGGCATTAATGAGGCAAAAATAAAGATGATAATAGCCGCCATGGCCAAACCAATACTTAGCCAGCTATGCAGGAAAAAAGCGACGAAAACGCACGCCACGGCACCTGCATGAAGCAGGCTGCCGGCAGAAGTAGGGTTAGATGGAAAGAAGCCATTCTTGGTAAGTGTTTTGGGCATTTCTTTTTGCAGGCTTTGAATCGTTTTATAAAAGCTGCCTTTAAGATCTTTAAGCGACATGCGCATGCCGACAGCCGGCACCGTAAACATATCATTAAGTATGGTTTGTTCGTGCGGTTTAAGTCCGGAAAAGTCAGTTTTTAACAGCTCGAACTCATATGTCTTAGAATCTTTTAGTAATTTCTTTTGGCTGGTTTCAATAATTCGCAGATATTTGCGAATGGCCAGATCAATAATGGTTGCTGACACATCCTTGGGAGATAACTTATAAGACATAATGACACCTGCCTCGGCCGGGGTTATGTCTTTGGGCGAAGTATATTCCGGCACAATAATGCCCCGGCCTCTAATGTCCTTACCGTTACGTCGCCAGCGCATAAAAGCATAGCCGCCCAGGATTATTGGCGGCAAGCCAACTGCCAGCACTTTCAGGTAATTGTCCCGCCACCAATCAATAGCTGTGGGCGCTGCAAAATATCCCTTAGGAAAAGCCATGACTGTGGTCAAGGCTTCTTGGGGCAGTAGTGTCCCTGTAGTTTCAGCTACCACGCCATCGGCCTCGCTTTTAATAGTGCAATCCTGGCTGGAACTGCCATACATGCCGGTGTAACAGGCTTTTTGGTTAACCTTCAGTTCGGCTGGCAAATGAAAGCGGGCTGTAACATGCTCAAAGGGCTGCTGCCACTGGTCGCCGTTAATATCCCAATAGAGTTCGTCATAGTCATTATAAAACGTGACAGCGTTAGCAACGGTATATTCAATGGTGTACGACTGCTTTCCGGTTACTGTCCGGTTTGGATCACCTATCTTAAGTACCGTGTTGCCGCTGTCACCATAAGTGGTGTATTGGCTGGGGGCACCAGAATCCGAACTAATATTAATTATGTGCAGCTTCAGCGAATGGCCTTTGTAGCTTTCCGGAATAGCCCGCAATATGCCATGGTTAAAATCGCTAAATGTCACCTGTAGTGTTTCAACAATCCGTAGCTCGCCTTGCGGGTCGTTTTTAGATAGCGAATAATCACCTGTAAAATCATTAATGGTAAAGTCCTGAACGCTAGCGTGAGCAATAGAAGTTCGACCAATAACCAAGATCGAACAAACAAGTACTGCCAGGCTTAGCAGTTTTTTCATACTGGCTCTAGAACGCGCGCTTCGGTCAGATCAGTTAACGGCAGTTCGAGCTGGGGTTTAATGCCTAAAACACTTAGAACGCCGGTCCTGACGGTGTCGTTTTGAAATTTAGGAGTAAGTCTCATTTCGTAAGCTGCAATCGGACCGTCAGCTTCGTCGAACGCTCTGTGTAGAATTACATAGCCCATATATAAAGAGTTGTTATCGCGTATGACGCGAACGTTTGGCGCTAATTCGCCTCGTGGTAATTCGTCTGCCCAGTAGGCTCGTCGTTCGGCTCGGTATGCAGCCGATTCAGTATCATCGCGCAAATAATCGAGGTGCGCAAGATAACGCGCATCGTGCCAAGAAGCCGCGTGGTCAGTAATTTTCTGTGCCATCTATATTCTCTCTGTTCCAAGCGTAGTTTGTGCTTCGGCCGCCAAATCGTCAAGCAATTTATTGACCTCAGCATCCACTAGCGTACGCTCGTACGAAGCTATTGATAAACGCCAGGTTAAGTGCTTATTTTCAGGGTCCTTTTGATAGATATCCAATGGTTTCAGCTCGGCTATCGTATTATCCGGTTTCAATTCGTTGAGCTTTTCCTGAAGCAATTTATAGATTTCGCCGTAAATAACCGTGCCAGACACTCTAAGGGTGATATCCTGTTCTACTCTGGGGAAGCGCGGTAAAGGCTGGTAGCTGGTTTTTGATAAACCGACCACCCCCAAGTTCAGCTCAAAGCCGGCGGCATATGCCGGCAATTTTAAGGCTTTTTGAACAGATGGCTTAAACTCGCCAACCACTCCCCAAATTTGATCATCTTTAACAATCAGGGCTGACCGAGATGGCTCATAAGGTGACGTAAGCTGTCGGCCCCATTCATCGGTGCTAAGATCAAATTTAACCATCGGCACCAGGTTCTGGGTGAGATCTGCAGCAACTTGCTCAAGATATTTACGGGCCAGGTAATATGGCGCGCCTGGCGGCTGCGCTTTGGAATCTTGCGCTACAACAAGCGCCAAGTGGTTATCCTCAAGCGGTATATTCGGCTCGTCTTCTTCCCATTCGTCTTTGTAATGGACTTTGTTTAACTCAAACAGAGTGAACTGGTCGTAGCCAGTTTTAATATTAGTATGGACGAGATTCAATAGGCTAGGCGTCAGGCTAAGACGGTAGTATTGAAGATCTGGGCTAATGGCATTATTGAGCTGAAAAGCGTGCTTACTATCCTGGCCGACTTTTGTCATTAGATCACCGTGAATAAAGCTATAAGACAGCACTTCATTTGCGCCGGCTTTGCCTAAGCGTTCGCGCAGGCTGCTTTTCAAGGCCAATAGCGAATCCACTGGCGCCGGCGTAATATCGCGCCGCGGTAACTCCAGTGGCAGGTAGTCGTATCCATAAAGCCGGCCAATTTCTTCAACCACGTCTTCTGGAATTTCAATATCCGTGCGCCAAAATGGCGGCGTTACGGCCAGCTGCTTACCGGCGGCTTTGAGAACGCGAAACTCGACGTTTTCCAGTAGTTCAGTCATTTTAGCCGGCGTCAGGCTCAAGCCCAATCGATCGTTAATAAATTCTGGGGTTACTCTTACCGGCTTAGGCTGCGGCAAAGTTCCGTGCTTATCGATTACGTCGCTGGCTATCTTACCGTTTCCGAGAAGGCAGATACTTGGAGCTGCCAGCGCAATAACCCTATCTTGCTGCAAGCTAGACTGGCCTTTCGTAAACCGTGTGACCGCATCAGTAAACAGACCGTACCGCATGGCGGTTCTGCGTATGGTATACATGTCAAAATTAGCGCATTCTAATATGACGCTCCTGGTATTTTCGTCCACTTCGGTTCCGGCGCCGCCCATAACACCTGCTATACCTACTGGTGCGTCGCCAGAGGTAATCAAAATGGTCTGATCATCGGTGAATGTTATTTCTTTGCCGTTAAGTATCTTGAGTTTTTCGCCCTTTTTGGACATTCGGGTTTCCAAACTCATCTTAGGCAATTTATCGGCGTCGTAGGCGTGCAACGGCTGACCAGTCAGGTGCATGTAGTAGTTGGTGACATCAACGACGGCATTTATTGGACGCAATCCAACGCGGCTAAGATAAGCCTTCATCCAAACCGGGCTTTGGCCGTTTTTCTCAATTCGAATTGCTACTGCCGTGAAGCGCGGAACTAGTTTGGATAACTTATTGTCGACTTTGAACGATAAGCTCGGCCCTTCTTTAGTAAGTTTTGTTGGCGTTTTATATCTCACTCCAGATTCGAACTTATGATGTGTGATGCCAGCGATTTCTCTGGCAACGCCTAAAATGCCGAAGAGATCAGGCCGGTGGGTAAACATTTTGTTTTCGATATCTATGATGTAGTCATCTAGGGCGTAGCCTTTGGCAAAGTCATCGCCAGGCTTAGCAAATTGGTCAAACAGCTCAACAATGCCACTGTGATCATCACCAAGTGCAAGCTCCTTAGAACTGGCTAGCATGCCGTTGCTGGCTTCACCGCGAATATCGCGCACCTCTAATTTGAATTGTTCATTATCAAAAGTACTTGGCACTATCGTACCTGGCGGCAGCCAGGCCACCAGCATGCCTGCTTTTACGTTGGGCGCACCGCAAACCACCTGCACGTAGCCATTCTTGTCGCGCTTTACGCCCTTAATAGCTTTGCTGTCGTCAATTTTGCAGATATGTAGCTTGTCGGCATTGGGATGCTTGATACACTCCACGACTTTGGCAACTGTAATGCCTTCATACCGTTCACCAAGATTTACTACTTCTTCAACAGCACCTAGCTGAGCGCCAATTTTC
>CAYUOI010000061.1:0-4476 GCA_964446365.1 uncultured Candidatus Saccharibacteria bacterium
CTACGAACACGAACTCATTAGTAATGACAATTGAGGCATGGCTTAAAAAAGCTGTTCAGGAATTAGACGCTGCCGGCATTGGCACCGCCAGGCTGGATGCTTTAGTGCTCATAGAAGACGAGCTTGGTAAAGATCGTGCTCAGCTGCTGGCGCACCCAGGGCAAAAACTAACCATTGCGCAAATTAGTAGGTTAGACGCCAAAATCGGCACTCGGGCTACTCATCTGCCACTTTCCTACGTCCGCGGGCATGTTGAGTTCTATGGACGCGACTTTTTAGTGAACCGTGACGTTTTAGAGCCTAGAAGCGAGTCCGAGGCCATGATTAACCTCTTAAAAACGTTGCCAATTAAACAACCATTTATTTTAAGTGATGTCGGAGCTGGTTCAGGGGCGCTGGGTATCACTGCCAAACTGGAGCTACCCTCTATAACAGTAGAAATGC
Source organism: uncultured Candidatus Saccharibacteria bacterium (assembly GCA_964446365.1). Classification (GTDB taxonomy): domain Bacteria; phylum Patescibacteriota; class Saccharimonadia; order Saccharimonadales; family CAYVSP01; genus CAZSHK01. Next base: position 445 of record CAYUOI010000061.1, read on the forward strand.
TAGAGCTTAGTGATGCTGCGATCAAAATGTGCGATTTAAATATACAACGGTTCAAACTTGATATTACGGTTACAAAATCTAATCTGCTTTCTGCAAGTAAGCTCAACCCTGATGTCTTACTAGCCAACTTGCCCTATGTGCCTGATGACCACCAAATTAATGATGCCGCCGCCAATGAGCCGCGAATCGCCATATTTGGCGGCCCTGATGGGCTCGATTTGTACCGCATGCTGTTTAAACAGCTCGGTGATAAAAAACATGTTCAGTACGTCCTAACCGAGTCTCTGCCCTTCCAGCACGCGCCATTAGCTACAATTGCGCAGAGACATGCTTATAATCAAATTGCCGAAGATGACTTTATTCAGGTCTTTCAAGCTGACTGAGTTCAGTGCTTAGCCGGTCGGCGCCGCTTCGAGTTTAGCGGTAATTTTTTGCTCTTTGCCGTCTCTTAATACCGTCAGCGTTACGTTGTCGCCGACGCTGTGTCGTCCTAGGATTGAGGTCAGGCTATTGTTCTCGTCGATCGCCGTGTTATCGATCTTAGTAATAATATCTTTCTCTTTCAGGCCGGCTTTCTCGGCTGGCGAACCGGAAACTATGGCGCCAACCCCTGGAACAATGTAAGCACCCCGTTTGGCTGGCAGATTATATTGGTAAGCGTAATCGTCGGTTATCGAAACATAGCGTACGCCCAAGTATGGCCGCTCTAATTTACCCTTGCTCAGCACGCTGCTAATCAGACCTTTAATGTCGTTAATGGGAATGGCGAAGCCGATGTTCTGAGCATCGCCGGCAATGGCAGTATTAAGGCCGATAACTTCGCTGCTAGTATTTACCAGCGGCCCACCGGAGTTGCCTTCATTAATAGCTGCGTCTGTCTGGAACAAATTCTGCAAAGTTTCAGTACTGGCGCCAGATTGATCGCCGGCCACTACGCTGCGTCCATAGCCGGATACAATTCCGCTGGTAACCGTATTCTGGAACTGTCCCAAAGCATTGCCGATGGCCACCACTTTATCGCCGACTTGCATCTTACTGGAGTCGCCCAGCTTGGCCGGTACTAAAGTTTTACCTTTTTTGTCAGTTATCTTTAGAAAGGCAACGTCTAACGAGTCGCTCTCGCTGGTGCGTCCAATGACGTCGACTTTATCCAATTTGGTGCCATCCGATAGCACCACCGTAACGCTTCCTGAACCGTCAGGTACAACATGACGGTTGGTCATAATAACGCCTTCAGCATTTAAAATTACACCGGTACCGGCGCTTTTCTGCTGAACCGGCTGGCTGAAGCCAAAAAAATCTTGTTGGGCGCTCTGGCTGGTAACAGTTATGGAAACCACGCTAGGTCCGACGTCTTTAGCAATGCTGCTGATCAGCTGGCTTTCACTGCTGACTACTTGGCGTTGAGCCGCTGTGTTTGCCGAAAGGTTCTGGCGGCCGCGGCTGCCCAGAAAGCCACCGCCAAAACCGACTGCCAGGCACAACAATAATAAAAATGCTATGCCAAGCGTCTTGGCCCGATCCCCGCTAGGAATATTTATACTTTTAGTCACCTTGTCCGCCATACTACCTGCCCTCCCTGAGAATCACCTGAATTATATTGTCTTATCACCCCAGTCCGAAAAGGTTATGACTATTATAACAATGGCAATCATTACAAAAATCAGCTGTCGCCGGATTAATATGCTCAAGCGGTCGTTTTTCTCAAGATAATACAGACTACCAAGTCCAAGTCCCAGTACCGATATCAGCAGCGTTGGCTGGGCCAACACGCCGTAAAACAGCAGCCAGTGGCTTAATGCCCAGACTAGGGCGGCTGCAAAATAACCCCATAAATGCGACAGGAATCTAATAGTCGGTTCGTCGAAAATACTAAAGAAATGGCGAGCGGCCGAATAAGCAATTACCCAGGCCGCCAAAACCAGGCCTGCCGTAGGTATATCGCCCCAGCGCAGGAATAATGCCATGAAGCCTACTGTTTGAGCTAGAAAGGCCTGTATAGATACCATAAACGTACTGGAGCCGGGCTTAATGGATAACAACCAAATGCCATAGGCCACCGCCCAAATTAGTTGCCACGACGTGCTGCCGCTATGCGCCATAAATACCAGCATCGATACGCCAACTATCAGGTCAACAGCGTTAGCTCGGACATTAGCCGGCCAGTGCCGCGGCTTAACCGCAAACATACGCCACTTACTGAGTAGAATAACCGCAAAGGCCAACTGAACCACATTTATGCGTACCAGAATAAACACCAGCGCGGGCAGCAGTATAGTCAGGCCGATATGAAGCGCATGAGCAACGCCGCTTTTAGGTTTAATCCGGGCTAGTCTTGAAGCCATATATGAACAACATTATACAGCTTTACCGTGCGAATGAATTAGTTACCTTGATCGGTTCCAAGGATAATTACAAAGTCTGCCGTACCGGGGTTTATGCTTTTATCCGGTAAACTGCTAACCGCTGTTACGTGGTAGCGGTTTTCCAGATAATGCTGCGTGTACTTCTTGCTGCCGTCGCGGAAGTTAACTACAACTGTTTTGGTATACGTTTTGGTGGGAGCGTCTGCCACCCCAGTAACGTTATAGCCAAACGACTTAAGATCGTTGGCTTTGGTGGTTGCAAGGCCAGGTATAGTGGTTCCATTCAGCACCAATATGCTGGCGTTTTCGTTCTTGATATAGCCATCGCGTAAGGTGTTACGGACGTAATTTTGAATCTCAGTGTAGTTATATGTACCGGCTCGCGGAACCACAACAGATAAGCCGCCGATATTGCCGGTAGTTACATAGTCATTTGGCGGGTCTGCCAAGCCTAGAGACTTCACGGTACTACTGTTAATGTCCTTGCCTATCTGATAAATTCTGAGCATTTCGTTAACCGAGAAGTTGGTTTGGACGTGATCACCAAAATTACTCAGCAAGGAGTTAATTTTAATTGGATTGGCAAAAGTGCCGCTGCTTAGGACCTTGTCCTTCAATGCCAGCAATATCAGCCGCTGCCGCTCGGCCCGGTCAAAGTCGCCGCGGGCGCTGCCGTGCCTGGATCTGGCGTACAGGAGCGCCTGCGTGCCCTTCATAGTCTGCAATCCCTTGGCGGCAATTAAGGGGTTATTGTGGTTCTCCCAGGCAACAGTCGGGTCGTATAAAGCTTCTGGTACGTTGACGTTTACACCGCCAACCGTATCAATGGCGTCTTTAAAGCCGGTAAAGTCGACCATAACGTAATAATGCATCGGAATACCCGTAACTGTCTCGATGCTATTTTCAATGGCGTCAATACCGGCCGCCTCGGCCGTCTTCTTGGCGTCAGTTGTCTGTTTCTTGCCGTATAATGCGCGCTCTTTTGCAGTAGCGTAAATGGCGTTTATCTTGCTAGAACCGCCGCCCTCAGTTTTTACATAAAGGTCACGCGGAATGCTAAGTAAGGCCGCTTCTTTGTTTATGGGGTCAATACTGGCAATAAGCAGCGTGTCGGTCAAATCCGGTCCGTCGTGCCCGGGCCCGCCCTTACCCAAAATAAGAATATTGACGCGGCCGTCGCCTTCACCCTTAAGCAGTGATGGGTCAACGTTTTCCTGCAAAGCCACAGCGTTGCCGCCGCCCTTAAATATGTGGCGGGCTTTCCACCAGGCTTTGCCGAATAAAAAACCACCAGTAATTATAAGTGCCAGGAAAAGAGTTAGTACACCCCTGAAAACATAGCGGCGGGCGCGGTGTTCGCGCTTGTGCTTTAGTTTTGGGGACGGCATTGGAGTAGCGCCGGGTGTTACCGGTCGGCGCGGTCTGTCAGCCTTGACCGGCGGCAATATATTACTGCGGCTACTAGCCTGAAAACCTTCGGGTCTACGAAAGTCGTCTATATTTATTTGGCGGGACGCCTCGGCTTTAGCTTTGGTCTGAAAACTGATGCTACCGGTAGTTTTTCTGTTGTTTCTGGGATTTACGAAGCCATCAATTGGTCCCCGCCCCCGAGGGGCTTTGGGTTTCCTGAAATTATCCATAACAAGTAATGCCCAGTATAGCGTTT
>CAYUOI010000062.1:0-4439 GCA_964446365.1 uncultured Candidatus Saccharibacteria bacterium
CAATTTAAATGCTTCCGCTGGGCAGGTGCTGCCGGCCGTGCTGTTAATTAGAACTATGTCAGCCACCATACCATTGCCAATAATCCAGTTTACCGACTGGTCTACTCTGTCTTTATAGGTGCTGTCGTATTGGCACATGTTAGACATCCAGAAGCGATCGCTAATAATCAATCGAACCGTGTTTGCGCCCCATTTGTACATCTGGTTATAGTCGCTGTTACCCAACCACCAACCCTTTGAAGTTGACTCCAGACTGCCGCGATTCACGCCCCGAATAGTAAAGGCACTGCCGGCGCCATCTAAGATTTTGTTGCCCTTAACCGTATATGCCTGACTGGCTGCGTGCCACTGGACGTTATCGGCATTAAGCGGCTTAGTGGCCGTCTGGCCAAGCGGCGGTACAGATTCTACTGACAGAACATCCGAACTGGCGTTAACGAACGCAGCCAGCGTTACAACTTTTGGATCAGTGTCGACAGCGAATTGGCCAATCTGCTGGTTATTTAGAGTAATTTTGGCTCTGGCTCCAAGACCGTGCAGCGTCAAAGTAACGTCATAGCTGCCCTTGCCTACGCCGCTTGCTGCGGTTATAGCCTGGGTGCCCAAAACCGGCTGAACATTTTGGCTCGACTGCGACGCGGTTAAAGCTGGCGCCGGATGATGGCCGTAAATATAGCCGGCTATTCCAGTAAACAGCATTAGAAAAGTTAACCCTATGAATAAGCTGTAATGCCGTTTCATGGCCACATGCTATCACAAACTTTAAGGGCATGCTTATGGTTGAAAGATTGGTTCTGCCAACCCATACAGAATGCAGCGTATACTTAGTTGTATTAAGGGGAGATGTCATGAGTAAAAATCCAGTAGTACATTTTGAAATGCCATACAAAGACGCCAAAAGAGTCGCCGACTTTTATCAAAAAGCCTTTGGTTGGGGCATGAACGAAACGGGCGACGAAATGGGCCACTATATTACCGCCCATACCGCCGAGACAGATGAAAACCGGATGGTCAAAACGCCGGGAACTATCAATGGCGGTTTTTACGACGTAAACATGTCGCAAGCCTCACCGGTTCCATCAGTTGTAATTTCGGTAGCGGATCTCAAAGAAGCCATTAAAAACATTGAAACCGCCGGCGGTAAATTGCTGGGTGAACCCACCGAAATTCCAACCGTAGGGTTGTGGGTTTCATTTGAAGATTCCGAAGGCAACCGCGTCAGTGTTCTGCAGCCCAAAATGTCTTAACCAATTAGGCTAACACCTCTGTTAGGCGTATAATATTAAAATGTCCACGATGAAAAAGAAGAATTATTTGGTTGATTCTGTTGAAGGCGACAACATCAAGCAAGAGCTTCAGCAGATGGCAGCCGACCAGGCCTTTAATACCATGTCCAGCTACAGCGCCAATACCAAGCTGTACGCCAATAACAGCATCACTTTCGTCGAAAAGCACATGGCCTACCTTAATAATAATCCGACTGTCGACCCCAATTTATACCTGTCAAACCTGCGTCTGATGACGCGCGTTCGCCGCTAAGAAAAAGAGCTCCTACGGGAGCTCTTTTTTGGCGTAAGCACTAGTTAAAGTTATTTAACCTTGTCGATCTTCTGCTTGGTTTTGTCTTTCATGTCGTGGACTTTGCCTTTCATGCTGTTGCGCATATCGCGCCCCGACTTTGGTGTAAGCATCATGCCCGCCACTGCGCCGGCTACCGCCGACAATGCCGCAATACCGGCTGTTTTCTTTAATCCGCCTGCCCGTTCTTCTTCTTGAGCCATCATGCCCTCCTATGGTTTAACTATTCAACCATACCGCGCCCCCAGATTTTTATCTGTAAAATAACTAACAATAGACGCGCACAAGCATGATTAAGATTAGCGGCCAGTTTCTACGGTTTGGCTAACAGGTAAAAGTCTGGTGTTAGCTGTCCCACAAGCACAAGATCAACTTCATGATCAGCAATTACGCCCAGGCCTCTTCCAATGCGAAGCCATGAATCTTCTGTATCAAATCTGAAACGACCTTCTTTTCTTAACAGTTCTAGCTCTACCCAAGGCTCATCTGGATTAAGGGGATTATCATAAAGCGCACTTGTGTTTTTAGTTGGCTTGTCACCAGACCCTCTAACAATATCTATAATTGGGATAATGCTCTTTAGATCTATGGTAACGTCAGTCTGCACGCCCTCGCCCGGGAAAGTTCCACCGGCAATCATTAGACAGTCGCCGGTATTCATAATTTCAAAGGTTTGCCTAAATAAATCTTGTTCTACGGCCATGCATCAATTCTACAACCAGTGGCTACACAAGCCATGAGCAATATATTATTCCAAAGACTTTAATTCTAGATAGCTAGCTAGGTTCACTAGCCGAACAGACGACTAGTAAATCAGTATAGAGTTTACCAGTTTCCGGCGGTTCAGCGGTGCCAATGGCTAAGCACGGGCTGCCAACACCTACATCAATCTTGGCAGTTTTCTCTTCGATAGCTTTAATTGTTATACCTTGTTCGCAGGCTACACCACCAAAATGACCAGCTCGGACAGCTTCAACTGGAACATCTAGCGCCCTGGCAATACCTTCGGCATTAATGTTGGATGGCACAGGCTGCCATTTTGCCTGGTCTTTGACGGTACACTTATTTAGCGTAGCTGGCGGTAACTTACTTGCTCGACTATCAGACTGTGCTGGTATTGTGGCGGTACTATCAAATTGCAGTGGCCTCGCATCTGGTTTTTTGTCACTACTGCAAGCGGCTGCAAGCAGCGACGCCGTCAATACGCCTGCACGTACCGCACGGCTACTTAATAGCCCTCTTGCCTTTTCGATCATTTCCATAAAAACTCCTTTAAACCGTATGATTATACGGACCTAACCCTCTCGGCTCTGTGAAAAATTTACCATATTTCAATACATTAACCACGAGCAATATCTTTTCGCTCATCCTGCAGTATAATTATGGCATGACAAATGAAACACAAACTGGGTTTGAACCAGTAGAAAAGCACGGCCCTAACAGGGCTTTACGTATAATCCAGGATTTTAATCAGCGTCACGGGTTTCTTCCCGTTCGCATTGAATTGCCCGCCGAATCGCTATTTGAGCAGTTGCAAGAAGCTCAATCCGTTACTCCAGAAGAGTAAACTCTGCGCCCCTAAGCACGTGCAATATTCTTTCTAATCTCTGGGAGTATAATCGAATTAATGGATGTAGTAATCAGCAGTGGTGAACTTGATGGCAGAGGCCTGTATGCTGGCCGTGATTTCATGATTGGCGAAGTTGTTGTTAAGTACAACCTTATTCCCCTAACTCAGCAGCAATTTGATGCTCTGCCTGAAGCTGAAAAGGAATTTACGCACGTTCAGAACGGCCAGATACACTTGTATTCAATACCGGAGCGTTACGTGAACCACTCAGACGACCCAAACACCTATCAGGATTTTGAAATTGGGGCCGACGTAGCCCTGCGCCCCATCGGAACAGCCGAAGCCATAACCACAGATGCTTCCAAAGACGATATCTAGCTCCCCAAGCGTATAATCTTTAGTATGAAGAAACGGCTGAAAGCCATGCCGAAAAACCCGCTGAATATTGTTTGCTGCCTTATATTTGACGAGCAAGGAAGGCTTTTACTTTTGCAACGGCATAGCGAAGATCTGGGCGGTGGCCTATGGGGAACTCCTGGTGGGCGCCAAGAAAAAGATGAGGAACCACGGCAAACTGCTATCCGAGAAACCAAAGAAGAGACCGGCATGGATTTAGCAGATGTCGAATACTTGGGGCAACATGAATTGCGAATGCCACATGGAATCGCGCACATGAAAACCTATACTGCGCACGTAGACGGTACCGAAAAGATCACAATTGATGCAGAAGAGCATGAAGGCCATCAATGGTTCTCTCTCGAGACCTTGCTGGCTGCAGATAACATCATATGGGGTCTTCCAACTACGCTTTTGGACTTTGGATTTATCAAGGCGTTTGATGCAGATCCAACCCTATCCGACGGCAGCCAAGCCATCCTACTTGAACTAGCCCAACCCTAACCCACTCCCAAACTGCGCTTTCCTCTCCCCGCGCGCATAAAAGAAAAAGCCCCCTTTCGGAGGCTTCCTCTATAATTTGGCACCGTGCTATTTTCCCAGGGGTGAACCCCAAGTATTGTAACCGATGCTGGGCTTAGCTTCTGTGTTCGGTATGGGAACAGGCGTTTCCCCAGCTCCATGGGCACCAACCTCGTTTTTGTATTCTCGCAATATACAAAAACCAGGAAGGTGTCCTTGGCGATGGACCAAATTGTTAAGGCAAACGATGGTGTTATTAGCACCAATAACTAGTCAATTTACACATCACCAAGAGCGAAAACCGTTAGTTTTCTCTCTTGGTACGTAAAAAGTCAATGGGGACGATTAGTACGCTTCGGCTGCATGCGTTACC
>CAYUOI010000063.1:0-4301 GCA_964446365.1 uncultured Candidatus Saccharibacteria bacterium
GCCGGACTGCTTTGGCACACTAGGCATTGCCCGCGAGATCGCTGGCATTAGCGGGCGTGCGTTCAAAAGCCCGAGCTGGTACAGGCAAGAACCGAAAACATCTGCAGCCGCCGGCAACGCTGTGAAAATTATTAACGAAATAGCGGACTTAGTGCCTCGGTTTATCACTCTACCTGTATCGAATGTGACTGTGGGGCCGAGCCCGGTATGGTTACAAACCTATCTAACTCGAGTTGGACTGCGGCCAATTAACAACATTGTCGACATCACTAACTATTACATGTTACTAAGTGGCCAGCCGTTGCATGCCTATGACGCTGATAAGCTGGCAACCAATTCACTTGGTGTTCGTTTGAGTCGCAGTGGCGAAGAATTAAACCTGATTGGCGGCAGGAGGCTAAAGTTAGGTAGCGGTGCCATAGTCATCACCGACGGGCAAAAGCCAATTGGCCTTGGTGGTGTCATGGGCGGCGCTGATACTCGGGTGGACGAGACCTCCAAAAATATAATTCTAGAGGCCGCTACTTTTGATATGAACCAAACTCGCAAAACCGCCTTTAAATACGGGTTATTCACGGATGCGGCTGCGCGATTTACTAAAAATCAAAGCCCACGTCAGAACCTACCGGTGATATTAAAAGCGGCTGACGATGTAAGCCGCATAGCCGGCGGAAGCATCGGCAAGTTGTCTGATGATAAACACTTGCCGAAGAACGAGCCAATGATTCACATTCCGGCTAGTTTCATAAACGAGCGGCTTGGACTTAGTTTGAGCGCCATCGAAATGAAACGCTTGCTTGATAATGTGGAGTTCAAGGTTCGCCGTGACGCCGGCAAACTGGCTATCACGCCGCCGTTTTGGCGTACCGATATAGAAATCCCTGAAGACATAGTAGAAGAAGTTGGCCGTTTGTACGGCTATTACCGCATTAAACTCGAATTGCCCAAGCGCGACATCAAAGCGGCGGATGTAAACCAGCAGATGGCATTCAAGACACGCCTGCGCGACATTATGACTAAGGCTGGCGCTAATGAAGTTTTAACCTACAGCTTTGTTCATAACGACCTGTTAGAATCGGCCGGCCAAAACCCAGCCGAGCAGGCATACCACCTTCGCAACGCCATCAGCCCAGATCTGCAATATTTTAGAACTAGTCTAGCCCTTAGTTTACTCGAGAAAATCCACCCTAATGTAAAAGCCGGCTATGAGTCATTTGCTCTTTACGAAATTGGCAAAGTTCACGTTAAAGGCTCGCTCAATGAAGAAAAATTACCCAAAGAGCATGAGTGGCTGGCGTTGGCTATAACTGCGGCTGGATCGCCGGGCGCGCCGTATTATCAGGCGCAGTACTTTGCCGACTATTTACTGCGCGAATTAAATCTGCCGGATTGGCAGTTCGCTCCTTTCGATCCAGCCGCTAGCCGACAGCCCGCTGGACATTCCTACGCGGCCGGACGTAGTGCCAAGGCTATGGTTGGCAATGATATGGTCGGCCTGGTTGGCGAACCGACCACTCAAGTTGCGCGGCGACTGAAACTGCCAAAAACGGCGGCCATGTTCGAACTAGATATTAAAAAACTGCAGGCGCTGGCTCGCCCGGCGGCTTATGCTCCGCTTAGCCGGTTTCCATCGACTACCCAAGACATATGCTTAAGACTGCCCGCCCAGACCTTATTTAAGACGGCCGACGATTTTGTTTGGAGTTTTTTGGATGTGCACGCGCCCAAGCATGGGTATAATTATGTGGTGCAAACACTTGATATTTTCCAACGCAAGAATGACACGAGCCATAAACAGATTACCTGGCGAGTGAGCCTAAATCATCCAGAGCGAACATTAACTAACGATGAAGTTAATTCACTGCTAGATAACTTAGCCGCCGTCGCTAAAACTAAACTCAGGGCCCAGAGGATATAAATGAGGGATAAGCTGCGACGTTTCGGTTGGTTGATGCTAGTTCTGCTATTTGTGTTTACTGGTCTGGGCGTGGGCGTATACGGTTTTTGGCAGGCGACTCACAAGCAGAATCAAAATCAGAACCAGAATCAGACGACACCCAAGACAACTAAATTGAAAGGCACTAAAATGCAAAACTTTACGCCCATTGCTCAGGTCGGCAAGCTCCAAGGTATCGATACTAAAGTCGGCACCGGCAAAACAGTCCAACCGGGCGACACGGTATCGGTTATATATACTGGCGCGATCGCCTCGACCGGAATTATATTTGACAGCAATGCTGACACCGGGCAACCAGCTCAACTTTCGCTGTCTGGCGTCATTCCTGGTTGGACCGACGGAGTACCCGGTATGAAAGTTGGTGGCACACGTCGATTGCTGATTCCGGCGGCTGCCGCTTACGGCGCCAATCCGCCGGCGGGGTCCGGAATTCCGGCGAACGCAGACATGGTATTCGACATTACCTTACTGGATACGCAAAGTGCTAAATAGTGTGAATAACCATTGTTAATTACACTATATATAGTGCATTGACGGTTCGGCCGGCCAGGCATAAACTTATAACAGTTTTACAAAAAACTAAACAAAAACAACTAATCCGAAGGCAAATTAATGACTAAAAACATCACTGTTTTCACGACTTCGACCTGCTCTTACTGCCCCATGGTCAAGCGCTACTTGCAGACCAAAGGCTTGAGCTACGACGAAGTGAATCTGGAAGATCACCCAGAACGCCAAGCAGAAGTCCTGCAAATGAGCGGTGCCTTGACAGTGCCGGTCACAGTCGTCACCAAGACCGACGACAGCCAAGAGGTTATCGTAGGGTACAACTTGCAAAGATTGGCACCAGCAATCGCGTAAGTTATGGCTGAGCTAAAAACCGCTGTTAAATCGCGTGGGGCAAAAGAGAATCCGCGCGATTTAGTTATTGTCGGCGCCGGTCCGGCCGCGCTGAGTGCCGCTATTTATACCTGCCGAGAAGATATCGACACAATGTTATTTGAAAAAGGTGCTATTGGCGGACTGGCCGCTGTTACCGACTGGGTCGATAATTATCCCGGCTTTGAAGATGGGTTAGCTGGATTAGAACTATCCGAAGCTATGCGCAAGCAGGCCGAGCGCTTTGGCGCCGAGATCGAACTTGGCGAAGTCCTGGGCGTTAATAAAGAGAGTGAACTTATAAAGCTCGATACCACTAGTGGCGACATTTGGGCGAAGTCTGTGCTAATCGCTACCGGCAGCGAATACCGCAAGATTGGTGTGCCTGGCGAGGAAGAATTTTATGCCCGTGGTGTCCACTACTGCGCTACCTGCGATGGTGCCTTTTATCGAGATAAACGTTTGGTGGTCGTCGGTGGCGGCAATAGCGCAGTTCAGGAAGGCATGTTTTTGACCAAGTTCGCTAGCCACATTGACATGTTGGTACGTGGCGATAAACTTCGTGCCAGCGATATCCTCCAAAAAGACCTAACCAAGCAAGATAAAATTACAGTTCATTTTAATACTACGACTGACGAGATTGTCGGGCAGGATAGCAAAGTAGTCAAAGTTATCGGCACTGACAAAACCACTGGCAAGAAAGTCGAATTTCCGACCGACGGTGTGTTTGTCTTTGTCGGCCTGGACCCCAACACCAAGTTCCTGGCCGGAATGAATATAGACCTAGATGAACGCGGTTTTGTTAAAACCGATCAGCATTTGATGACTAACGTGCCAGGCATTTTCTGCGCCGGCGATGTTCGGTCCGGTGCAACCCTGCAGATTGCCAGCGCCACCGGCGAGGGCGCCACAGCGGCATTGATGATTCGTGAATACATAGAAAATCACCAAAAAATTAGCAAAACGGCTGTGGCCACGCTTTACGGCAACTAGCCTTTAACTATTGGTACGATTTTGTCCGGCCGGTCCGTAATAATAACTACACCAGGGTAAAACCAACGTACGAACCTGACGATCCACGGCGTAGTCAGTAGCCACGGCAGGTAGTTCATATACAGCAAAACGCTAAGCCCATGGCGCCGCATTAAGCGAAAGTTCAACCAGTCCAGTAAAAGTAGGTTAATTGTCACAGCGTTGGCGCCGGCTCGGCGCGCTGAATTTATCACACCAAACGGATGGATAATGGTTTGAAGCGAGATGAACAATTCTTTATCAAGCTCTCGAAAACGAGCTGCTTCGCTAAATAGGAATGTGGTTACCATCCACTGAATATGGCGGTTCTTTGGTTTTTTCATTAATGCGTGTATAAGATCGGCCGAGCCTTGATCCTTTACGTCCATTAGCAGCGGTACGCCTATATTCAGATCTAGTACTTCTTGTAGCGTAGGTAGAAGGTCGCCGTTGG